>JAHIZR010000414.1 GCA_018814465.1 bacterium
CCGCTGAATCGTCAATGTAGATCAGGCGCATCTACATGTTTCCTTCCCTAGTTTTTTCTCTCCTTTTGCTTCAGGCATCCGTCCGCACACCACGGTATCTAAACGCCCGACGCTCACGCAAGGCAAGGCGGCTTTAGCCCCTTGTCTGGAGTTGTACAATGGTATTGCATGATCACGGGGTCGAATTCCCTCCCAAAACGCCTGCACTAATTGTGGATTTGATCGATATCACCTAATATAGATGCTCGGTAAGCTAATCCTTTACTCAAAAGCTCGCAGTATTCCTCTTTGCTTAGAATGTTTATCTTCCTAATTAAATAGCTGTAACTCTTAAATTCCGCATAAGATGTGTGTATCGTATTTGTAAGCATTTGTTGAGCCTCAAAAGAAACATAAGTAATATCCAATTCATCGCCTATCAAATAAGCTCCACAGCATTCTAATTTGTTATTGTCATTGCTCACGGACCATGGGGCACTATGAAGCAGATCGATAATTGGGACGACGATTTTGTTGTGTTCGACTAGCCACGCATGAAATCTAGGTGAATATGGATAATTATCATTTAGATATTTCTGAAATCCTGCGTTAATTAATGATCTCGATGTTCCTTCAAAAGGATCTGTTATATCATTGTACTCTTTCGTTTTCTTAAAGTCGTTATATGCTTCATCTAATTCTGCTTTTGAGAAGGCGATTTCGTTACTGTCAGGTTTATTCTCGCTGGTTCGCTTTAATGCAGACAAATCTAGGCGTAGTGGATGAGGCTGGCCCGGAGCATAGAAATCTCTGTTGTACGCAAAGGTCTCAAGAAAGTCGTCAATTCCTTCCTTCTCAATTTCCGGAACTCTAATGGGCCGAAATTCTATCGCAGGGAATTCCCACAAGAGCTTACGTATCATCCAGCCGCTGGTTGTTCTTATGTCATCTGTTTCTAAGTTAATTTCTACGTCGCCGCGCCAAAGCTGTGTGATATTATCCTTATCAATCACTTCTATCGTTATTCTCCCTGTATACATAGGCTTAGTGGGACTCAATTTTAAATATTTCCACTCACACGGTTCGAGCGAAGCATAATTCCACTCCTTTGTATCTATCGCGTACCTTGTTTGTTGTTTTTGACCGCCCAGCAGATTAAGTCGTCCGTAAGCTAATACATAGCCAGAGTCCAATCTTATCGTCTCAACATTGTAGTAAAGTCTAGCTGTCGTACATGAATCGCACTCTTGCACTTCATAACCGATTCGTGTCAATGCTTCCCTTAATTGTGTTTCAAGGAAGTTCTCCAGAATCTGATTTTTAGGTCCTTCCTCTTTCTGAAAGGGAATAACTTCAGTTTTTAGCGGTGATATACTACTCCAATCGACTCCTCCCATCGGATAGATTTTTGTTTTGATGTCTGGGATTGGCTGGGAGTGTATTTGTATTGTAGGAGCACAACCTGAAGCTAAAACAACTGCCACACTAATTACGAATAAAACTAGTATCGTGGAGTGAAACGAGTTAATTGTCTTAGAGAAAGGCATATTAATCTCCTATCAGGCTTATGATATTGCCCTTATGTTGATTTATTTCTTCCCGGGCGTGCTCGGGTTCGAGGCCTTTGAAGTGCATGACGAGGGCGGTTTTGAGTTCGCCTTCGGCTTGCTTCAGCATTTCATCCGCCCACTCGTAGTCGGAGCCGGTGATCTCCATGAAGATGCGGCGGGCGCGGGCTTGCAGTTTCAGGCTGCCCTGTCGCAGGTCGACCATCAGATTCTCGTAGCACTTGCCCATGCGCACCCAGGCGGCGGTCGTGATCATATTGAGCGCGAGCTTGGTGGCCGTGCCCGCTTTCAGGCGCGTGGAACCGGTCAATAACTCCGGTCCGACGGGGAGGGAGACAATAACGTCAGCTACCCCCCCTTGCCCCCCCGTAAACGGAGGGGAATTAGAAGATGCTACTCCCGCCTGCCCCCCCGTAAACGGAGGGGAATTAGAAGATGCTACTCCCGCTTGCCTGCTCGTAAAGGGAGGGGAATCAAAATCAGGCTTCTCGTTGCATATGAGGAAAATTCGTTTAGCTCCTCGTGCTCCTGCATAGCTCAGCGCGCCCAGAACGTAGGGTGTACGACGCGAAGCGGCAATACCGCAGAGGACATCCTCCTCATTTATACAACAATCGGCTAAGTCCAGCGCCGCTCCTTCGAACTCGTCCTCCTTCCCTTCCACCGCGCGCACCAGCGCTCCGAATCCACCCGCGATAAAACCCTGCACTCGATGCGGCTCCGTGCCGAAGGTCGGCGGACACTCGGCGGCATCCAGCACGCCCAGCCGACCGGAGGTTCCGGCACCGACATATATAAGGCGACCGCCACGCTGAAAAGCGTTGACCACCAGCTCGACCGCGCGCTCGATATCGGGAATGGCGGCGGCGAGGATGGCGGGAAGCTTGCGGTCCTCGCGGTTCATCGCCTCGAGAATCTCGCGGATCGACATGCGATCCAGATTCATCGTGTCAGGATTGCGGGACTCGGTTGAGAGTCCGGCTAATTCTTTGAAAACGTCTTCTTTCACAAACTGAGTTTGACCTTCTGTTTTAGCTTGGGATTCTATAAAAGGATTCGATCTCGAGTGGCAGAAGCGCTCTGTGTGCCACAGCGTGAAAGCTTGGTCCTTTTGTTTTTTGAATTCCGGGCGGGTGAGGGCACCCGCCTCGGCGGATATTATTCTGTTTTTATTGGCTTCGGACGAGTTCGAGCAACACGCCACCGTCGCCAAGTGGCCGTTCGGCGGTTACTTTTAAGCCATAATCGGCGGGATCGGCTTCGTTTCTCCAGTTGCGGCTTTTCCAGAGCAGCCATTTGCCGTCGGGCTGCAGCAGGCGCTCGGTCCATTCAATGAGCTCGACCAGATCCGTTACCGCACGGGCGGTAATGATATCGTATTGTCCGGTGTGTGTTTCATCAAGCGATTCCACGCGTAAGTTGAGCACCTTGAGGTTGTTGAGCTCAGTTTCACGTGAAACTCGCATGAGAAAACTGGCTTTACGGGTGTTGGACTCCACGAGAGTGACGCTCAAATCGGGCTTGTGGATCGCAATGGGGATACCCGGAAAGCCGCCGCCGGAGCCGACATCCAACAGTTGGCCGGAGTCGGGAAGCAGATCAAGGGCTTCCAGGCTGGGCTGCAGGTGACGCTCTTCCAGCCGTCCCTTATCCAGCCGGGAAACCAGCGAAAGCTTGGCATCCCGGATGCGTTGCAAATAATAACGGATTTGCCGATCACTGTTCATTTCATTGAGTCATCCACAGGTTATCCACAGCCGATGAGCCTTAGGTTGGCTAATAAAGTCCTACCTATAATCATAATAATTATCTATTTGAGACGGAAAATGTATAGTAATTATCGAGTTGTTATCTGACTTATTCACTAATAGGAGGGTCTGTTTCACGTGAAACTTAACCGTTTTTCGAATAGCGTCCGGTTTTCTTCAAATGGATGAGGAGGGCGGACTGATCTGCCGGACTAACGCCCGCGATTCTGCCGGCTTGGCCGAGAGTATGCGGACGAAAGCGAGTAAGCCGTTCGCGGGATTCATAGGACATGGAAGGAATGCCCATATATTCCAGATCCAGCGGGATAACTGTGTCCTCCAGCCGCTTCATCTGGTCCGCCCGAAGCCGCTCGCGATCAACGTAACCCTTATATTTTACATCCATTTCCAAACAAGCGATAAGATCATCATCTATTCCATTATTCCGAATTGAGGCGAGTTCCGAGCTGTCCCGAATGAGGTCTTCCAGCCGAGCTTCCGGTCTTCTCAGAATAGCGGCGAAGCGACTTCCTTTCAACTTTGGATCGGAGAGCAAGCCGGAATCGGCAAGCTCATCGAGCCGCGCCTCGTGAAGCAGTTCAGATATTTCTTTTAGTCTTTGTTTTTTATTTATATACAACTCGTATTGCTGATCTGTAACCAAGCCCAACTGCCGTCCAAGCTCCGTTAAGCGCAAATCGGCATTATCCTGACGCAGAATCAGCCGATGTTCGGCGCGCGAGGTAAACATCCGGTAGGGCTCATCGGGAGTTTTGGTAATGAGGTCGTCAATCAAAACGCCGATGTAGGCCTGATCGCGACGCAGAATAAACGGCTCCTCGCCACGGATCTTCTTAACCGCATTGATTCCAGCAATTAAGCCCTGGGCAGCGGCTTCCTCGTAGCCGGTCGTGCCGTTAATCTGCCCGGCGAAATAGAGTCCTTCCAAGGGCTTGGTTTCTAAGGAATAGTGAATCTGATGAGCAGGGAAGAAATCATACTCGACGGCGTATCCGGCGCGCATCATTTCGCAGTTTTCCAGCCCTGTAACTGTTCTAAGTGCATTAAATTGAATCTCTTCGGGCAAGCTAGACGCGAAGCCGTTCATGTAGACTTCGTAGGTCTCCCAACCCTCCGGCTCGAGAAATATCTGGTGGCGGTCTTTATCGGCAAAGCGGACAATTTTGTCTTCAATGGAGGGGCAATAGCGCGGACCCGTGCCCTTGATGCGCCCGGCGAACAAGGGAGAGCGTGACAGACCGCTGCGTAGTATATCGTGAGTTGTTGTATTTGTATAAGTTATGTGACATTGAAGTTGACTTGAAACAGATTGTTCCGTTCGATATGAAAATGGAACAATTCGTCCATCGCCGGGTTGGGCTTCGATTCTATCATATTGAATAGTGCGGCCATCCAGTCGCGGGGGGGTGCCGGTTTTCAGTCGTCCTATTTCAAAGTCTTTCTTTATAAGAGCTTCAGAGAGTCCTGTGGCAGGAGCTTCACCGATGCGCCCGGCGGGCTCAGAGAATTCGCCGATGTGAATTATTCCATTCAAAAAGGTTCCGGCACAGAGGATTGCCGCCCGACATTCGAATCTATGTCCAGTAACACCAATGAGTTCTACAAGTTTGCCACCCTCGGTGCGGAGATCGACAATCATGTTTTGCTTGAGATCAAGATTCACCTGATGCTCAAGGATCTTACGCATCGTGCGGGCGTAGAGTCCCCGATCACATTGAGCACGGGGCGACCAGACGGCAGGACCCTTAGAACGGTTCAGCATGCGGAACTGGACGGTGGAAATGTCCGCCACTCGGCCCATTTCACCGCCCAGGGCATCGACTTCCTTGACTAATTGACCCTTCGCCAATCCCCCAATTGCAGGATTACATGACATTTGTCCGAGCGTCTGCAAGTTCATGGAAACGAGACACGTACGCATACCCATGCGAGCGGAAGCCAGAGCAGCCTCGCAACCCGCGTGTCCACCCCCGATTACGACCACATCATAAATATGCTTTACCATTCTTATATAAGTTTTGCTAAGTTGAGTACAGAGAGCTATTTAATAATTATATGTGACAATATTATGCCTTTCTTGTGCCAATATGACTGTAATATGTCTCATTTCTACATCTCGTTTTTGATATCTGCATAAGTTGAGCACAGAGAGCTATTTAACAATAAATAATGCGTAATGTCTGTCATTTATGCGCATTATTGGCAATATTCTGTCATGATTGAACAAATGAGTACTTGCGGTTGCTAAATTGAGTGCAGAGAGCTATTTAACATAGATTTTACAGCTACTGCAAAATATTAACTTCTATATTATTCATGAAGACAATTCAGTCAAGTTAGCCTTTTCCTGTTCGCAGCCATTTCGCCCAATCGGCCCGGCCATGCTGTTCAGCCTGTGCGGCGGCGCGCTCCCACTCATAAGATAGCACGACTTCCTCGATGGCGTTACCATGCTCCCTGATGGTTACAATCGCATAGCGCGCATGAGGCGAACCGGTGCTGACGTGATGAGGGGTAGGTTTATCGTCGATGAAAGCCTGTAATCCAACACTTCCGGCATTGATCACGAGCGGACATCCGGCATGCTGAACAACGCGGAACAGATGACTATGTCCGCACAGTACGATCTGATCGCGGCTGATGTCCGGCAGAAGTTCCTTAATCTCTTCACACGCGCGCGGCTCGAGTCCGCCCCGGCTGATCTCATATAAGAGATATTCGGTATCCCGCGCCGGAGTACCGTGACAAAGCAGGCAGTTATCGAAGACGATTTGTGTTTTAGGCAGACTCTTAAGCCATTGAATATGCTCTGAGTGCAGAGCTTCGCGCGTAAAAGCCAGCGTCGGATTGTACTCCGAATCCGCGAGAGGATCATAGATAATCCGATCCTCGTTGCCGCTGACAGTCGGGATCTGGCGTTCCATCAGCAGCTCGGCGGTCCCGGCCGGATCGAGCGGTCCGTAAAAGCTGTCACCCAGATTAACAATGCTGGTAATGCCCCGGCGGTCAATGTCCCGAAAGACCGCGTCTAATGCATCACGATTGCCGTGAATGTCGGAGAGGACGGCGATAACACGAGCGTTCATGGAGAAACTCCTGAAACGTGAAAGGTGAAACTTGAAACCGGCAGGGAACCGCAAAGCCTAAACCCCTGCACGGCGAAAAAGATTCCGGCAGGGTCGGCGACCCGGCGCGGCGTGAAGCAGAATGCAAGCACGGCAAGGGGGCTGAGCTCCTTCGCCACGCAATGTATTCTTTGGCTTTAGTTCATCAAATGCTGCGTGGCTCAGGATGACAACTTGAAGATCTTTCCGCCGAGGCAGATCCCCTGATTTGCCCGGAACTCCGAATAGCTCCCGCAGTGCAGGGTCGCTGACCCGGCGCGACGGATTTTTACCCCCCTGTTATCCCCCCAAAAAGAGGAACTGTTTTGGGGGGAACCGGACTACAGATCCAGAGATTAGTTGCCCTTGCTCTTTTTCTTTGCTTTCGGAGCTTTCTTGAAGGTCTTGTCGGCGTACTGGACGTTAGCGAGGGCGGGCAAATCGGGTTGTTTGCCGTTCAGAAGCTCCTCAATTGTCAGGATTTGCAAACGCGGGTGCTTGGTGCCGGAATAGTCCGAGGTGTAGAAGCCCGCTTCCGTCGCTTCGGCGCGCATGGGCTTGGTGGGCTGTTCCATGCAGAGCAGAATCCCAAAGGCGGCCTTTTCGCGTTCGATCACCCCGCGCAGATCGCGCACGTCGCCGACCTTGACGTGGCCGCCCTTGACCGAAAAAATAATCTGTTCGGTATGGCGATCCTGTCCGTCAATGAAATAGCGGCGGCCATCGATGCCCTTGTCCGCGCCCTTTTTCTGCTCGACGGGCCGGGCATGAACCAGACCCAGCGACCACCATTGAAACTGGAATTTGTCTTCCTCGGCAAGCTGTACCGCGCCGGAGAGCGAGACAGGTTCGCCGACGACCGCATAATCTTTCCCCGCATCCACATTATAGGAATCCTTCAGCCGCTTCTTGATTAAGGTCATCGCGAGATGTGTGATATCAATCCCGATCCACTTCCTGTTCAGCTTCTGCGCGACCGCCACCGCCGTTCCGCAGCCGCAGAACGGATCGAGCACCACATCGCCCTCGTTGCTGCTTGCCTGAATAATCCGCTCAAGCAGAGCTTCGGGTTTTTGAGTAGGGTAGCCGAGACGTTCGGCGGCTTGGGAATTGATGGGTGGAATGTCATCCCAAATATCTTGAAGCGGTCGCCCAGGCATCTCGTCGAGATATCTGATGTACTCCGCCGAGCCACTCCTTGTATACCTAATCCTACCCTCTTTCTCGTGACGCATCATTGTATCCTTTGGACACCTCCAAAGCTTCGTCACGCCATTCCATACGTATTCATATCCTCCGCCAGAAAGTCCCATTGCGGTGAGATTATCAGTCCTGTACTTCCGTCCTTTTTCATCTACTTTGTTGTAGTGAGATCTAATATAGGATTCGTCGTATGCTTGGAATTGTTTATTCCACAAAAACTTCTCGCCCTTTGTATAGTAGAGCAGATTATCGTGCGCGTTCCCCATATTGGCCGAATCGCTGTGTGCGCTTGTTCTCTTCCAAACCACCTCGCTCCGAAAATTCACAGGCCCAAACACAGCATCCATCAACAGTTTCAGGTAGTGGCTGGCGGTGGGGTCGCAGTGCAGATAGATTGATCCGGTGGGTTTCAGGACGCGCCGCAGTTCCACCAGTCGCGGAGCCATCATCGACAGATAGGCCAGCATGTCGTTGCGGCCCAGAAAGGTTTCAAAGGCGCGCATCACATCGGCCACACGCGGATTGTTCCCGGTGATCACCGACTCGAAAGCTTCGGCGGCAATCTGGTCCCAGTGCCACGTGTCCTCAAAGGCCATGATCTGCGCGGCGGCGCGCTCGCCCGACTGCTCGGCAAACAGCACGTTGTAGTCCTGATTGCTCTTGAAGGGCGGGTCCAGGTAGACCAAGTCCACTGATTCGTCCTGAATGTGCTCGCGAAGGACGAAAAGATTGTCGCCGTAGTAGAGAGTGTTCATAGTGTTTTATGTCCAATAGAATCATAACTGCGATTAAACATTGCGGCGGCGTACTCCGCAGATGAAAATCCGCAGGGAAAATTATAATGCCGCAGGACCGCAGTATAATTCCGCAGAGCGTTCCGCAGAAGTTTACCGCAGTACAGAACCGCAGTATACTGCGGAAAAACAATATTTTATGCTTGACTTTTTCATATTTAAGTATTATATTATTTCCAAGCAACAAAGGAGATAATAATGACCTGTATTATAACTTCCCATGCTTGGGACCGTATCGAGGAGCGTGATATTTCCGTCGAATACGTTGAATGGGTTGTCTTGCTAGGGAGTAAGACGGAGCTTCTCGGGGCTGACCTATATACTTTCGGAGTTGAAGACTATTGGCTTTACATGAAGCGAGATGGCGTTGACCTTTCCTGTCTTATTGGAATCTCGGTAAAATGTGCTTCTGTTGACTATCGCATGGGCGAACCGCGAACGGTTTTGACAGTTCATCGGGATGCTTATTGTCAAGCTGCATAAGACCAAGGACTTAATATGAACAATTCAAACACGAAATTCGGAAATGTAGAGTGGCCAAAGTTGCTCTCGGGCGAGTCCCTCGTTATTAAAGATGCCAACAATCCAAAGACTCTAATGCCTTTCAC
>JAHIZR010000415.1 GCA_018814465.1 bacterium
ATCCTGGCCAGCGGCTTCGCACCGCGGCGCTGCGCTTCTTCGTAAGACATCACCATCACCGCCGACGCGCCGTCATTGATCTTCGACGAGTTGGCGGCAGTCACCGTCCCCTCTTTGTCAAACGCGGGCTTAAGCAATGGCAGCTTCTCAAAATTCACCTTTGTCGGCTCCTCGTCCATATCGATCACGTTCTCGCCCTTGCGAGTCTTGATGACGACCGGAACTATCTCCGCCTTGAACTTCCCGCTCTCCTGCGCCGCGATGGCTTTTTTGTAGGACTTGACCGCGAACTCATCCTGCTGTTCGCGAGTGTATTTCTTCTCCTTCGCGCAGAGTTCCGCGCAGACTCCCATATGAGTGTTCTTATGTGGATCCCAAAGACCGTCCAAAATCACTCCGTCAATCAACGAGCCGTTCCCCAGACGATAACCGCTGCGGGCGCGATCCAGATAGTAGGGAGCCAAAGACATGCTTTCCATGCCGCCCGCGATCATGATCTTGGTTTCGCCAAGCTGTATAGCCTGTGCGGCGGACATGACCGCGCGCAGACCCGACGAACAGACTTTATTGATCGTCCAAGAGGACGTGGACGTAGGCACTCCCGCAAAAATGGCTGCCTGCCGCGCGGGAGCCTGCCCCACACCGGCTTGGACGACCTGTCCCAGAATAATTTCGTCGACCTCTTCCGGCTTGACATTGGAGCGGGTGAGGTTCTCTTTAATGACATGTGCGCCCAGTGCGGGAGCGGGCAAACTGGAAAGACTGCCGTTGAATGCTCCGACCGGGGTGCGGGCACCAGAGGTGATGACCGGCGTATTCGGATTCATGTTCTTACCTTAAAGCTGTGGGTTATGGTTGGAACGGGGATTAAATCTCCACCGCGCGAAATTTATATTTTCCTTCGCTGTCTTTGGTTAAATAGCCCGCGCGATTGCGAGGGGCATGAACAAACAGCGATAGATAGTTGCGCTCGACCGTTTCCTTCAGAAACTTGGCCTTCGATGCGGCTAACTGATCATATTTGACATCATAAGACATCGCGCTGTCCATGGGAAGCTGCGAAATCGTCGGAACGAGATCCGCAAAATAAATTGCCTGCTCTTTGTCCGGCTCGCCGATAATCGCCAGCTGATGACCGGGACTGTGACCGCCGGTCCAATGCAGCGCAAGCCACGGGAATACCTGAAAATCATCCGTCTCGATCAATTCCAGAACCGAGGCGGAAAGCAACGGCTCAAAATCCTCCGCAATGTAGCCGTCATCTTGAGTCAGCACGCCCTCGCGCGCGGCGTCCAGTTCCCGCTTCTGAACGAAGTATTTCGCTTTCGGAAAAGCCGGTTCAACCTGACCGGCATAACCCACGGTCGTTGCGCCGCCGGCATGATCCCAATGCAGATGCGTCAGAATAACCGTATCGACATCCCGCTTATCAACACCCAACTTCTCAAGCGTTAGATAAAGCTTGCGCGGCCATTCCATTTTATAATCGCGGATTCTCGACTCCAGCGGCTTGTCGCCGGAACCGGGATCAATCAAAACTGTATGTTCGGCCCCCCGGATCAATAGCGAATTGAAGCTGACTCGAATACGCCGCTTCATCCCCTGCCGCTTCTGATTCGAGGACAGATTCGCTTTAGCAATATTAACAAAGGTCTCCCGCTTCAGTTCAAAAAAACCGTCATCAATAAGATCCAGCCTGAACGGCCCCAATTCAATCATCATCTAATCAAGCCGCAAAGGGCCGCAGGATTTCGCGGGATATCACCAGACGCTGAATCTCAGATGTTCCCTCGCCGATTTCGCACAGCTTAGCATCGCGGAACATGCGCTCCACGGGATAGTCCCGGCTGTAGCCGTAACCGCCGTGCAATTGAATCGCCTGTGAAGTCACGCGGTTCGCCATCTCACTGGCATACAGCTTCGCCATCGCCGCTTCTCTTACATAGTTTATTCCCGCGTCTTTTTTCTGAGCGGCATCCATCACGAGGTGTTCGGCACAAGTGATCTGAGTGAGCATATCCGCCAGCTTGAATTGTGTCGCCTGAAAATCCGCGACCTTTTTATTGAATGCCTTGCGCTGCGTCACGAATTCCAGCGTCGCTTCATAGGCTCCTTTGGCAAGCCCTAACGCCATCGCGGCAATCGAAATCCGGCCTCCGTCCAGCACCGTCAGCATCTGCTTGAAGCCCTCGCCGGGTCTGCCCAGCAGATTCTCCTTAGGCACTCTGATATCACTGAAGTGCAAAACAACAGTATCTGATCCCCGACAGCCGAGTTTGTGCTCCTTTTTCCCGACCTCAAATCCTTCCCAATCACGCTCGATGATGAAACAACTGATGCCCCGCGTGCCTTTGCCTTTTTCCGTCACCGCGCTGACCGTGTAGCACTTTGAGTAACTGCCGTTGGTACAGTAGATCTTAGTCCCGTTCAGCAGATAATGATCCCCCTTGTCAACGCACGTTGTCTGCGTGGCGCCGGCATCGCTGCCCGCCTGCGGTTCGGTCAAACCAAAACCGCCCATGTGCTTGCCCGCGCAAAGATCAGGCAGATACTTCTGCTTCTGCTCTTCATTGCCGAAAAGAATAATCGGGCCGCAGCCCAAGGAAATATGAGCGGCCAGACCCAGCGCCGTGCTGCCGCAAACTTTGGCGATCTCGTCGACTGCGATCGCATAGGACACCGTGTCCATCCCCGCGCCGCCGTACTCCTCCGGGTAGGGAATACCCATCAAACCTAATTCACCCATCTCCCGAAATACTTCTTCAGGAAAGCGTTCCGTCTCATCAAGTTCCACCGCCAGGGGCTTGATTCTGTTCTCCGCAAAATCGCGCACCATGTCGCGAAGCATTTTCTGTTCTTCCGTCAGTTGCATGACCTCTCCGGCTTCTTCAAGCTTTCGTTTGACCGATTCCTTCGGACTTTAGGGCTCATCGCCATAAACATCATCAAGTAAATTGTCTCCGGATCCTTCCACGCGGCGGCGCCGCTTCTTCAGATCCTCCATCAGCGAATCGTATTCTTCCTTCGTCAAGTCGGTATCTCTGAGTTGGCGCGCAAGTTGTGCTTCCGTAAGGCTGGGCTTTTCCTTCTTCGGAGTGATACCTTCTGGATGCTTACTGCTCGAATCCGTCATGAGACGACCTCCTTTACTGCTTCAATTCCTTCATTATGCTTCTAAAATATATCTCCGACTCCGGAACATCGGAACCGGCGACTTCGTATGTAAGCGTTATCGTATTGGCTGAATCACTAAGCGGTTTCAACAATCTTTGAAACTCCACGCGCCCTGCTCCCAAGGATTGGTGCAAGTCCGCGGCTCCGTCATTATCACTCAAATGAAGATGGGAGATGCGGTCGGCAAATCTCTCCACCCACTGGAGTGGCTCGACTTTCCCGAAACAAGTTGCATGTCCCGTATCCAAACACATCCGCAGGTGGGGATGGGGGATACTCTCAAAAACCTCCGCGAAGAGTTCCGTGTCCTCTTCATATGTATTCTCCAAGGCCAGCAGTACTTTATGCTTACTCGCTTCCTCCACTACTCGCTCTAATCCCGAGATAAAGCTGTCCAGCCATTTCCTGCGGGATTTGGGAGCAAGCTGAGGAATAAACCCGGTATGCAGCACCATCAAAGGCGAGTGAAAACTAACGCATGTTTCAATTCCCGCGATCAGCGCCGCCTCGGAAAATTCGCGAATATGGGAATCCCGCGAACCAAGATTGATGCCGTGAAACGGACCGTGAACCGTCGCCTTCAGATTTGCCTTCCGGATTGAATCCGCTTTCTCCAGCAAATCCTCCCACCGAACCTGCGGCCAGAGTGTCTCGGTCGAATCAAAAACGATCTCGATGCCGAGTTCCAGCTCTTTTAAGTGCGGGATCGCATCCGCAATCTGATCCACACTGCAATAAACATGGCGATCACCGAACATTGAGCGCGGTCAATCCTCTTTTACCAGACTGACAATGGCCGTTTCCGTATCCACGATCTGCCCTACCGTCCCGGAAGTCTTGTCAACAACACCAGCACGTGTCGCGCGCAGATTATGCTCCATTTTCATTGCTTCAACAACAGCAACTGTCTGCCCCTCCTCAACCGCATCCCCCGCCTTCACTGCCAGCTTGATCAGCGTTCCCGGCATCGGCGCGTGAATTTCGTCTTTGCTCGATTCCCCGCCGCCGGCGCTCTCACTGTCCGCCGTCGGAATGGAAAACTCAAATGTCCGTCCATTCAGCCAGACGTGTATCATATCCTTTACCCGAACGACTCGAGCGGGATAAGCTTTCCCGTTATCACGAATGACGAGCACACCCGGTTCCGATTCGGTGAATTCAAGAACGTGGTCGCTCCCGTCATAGCTTAAAACCTGACTGCCTGAGTTCGCCGCAACCGTGAAGGTGAGCGGATTGCCGTTCAACAACAAATCTCGTTTCATGACAGGCTCTCCTTGGCAATCTCCCAGGAACCGAGCGTCTGCCACGGCGTCTGCATGACGGGAACTCCTCCGTTACTCTTGGCTTGCGAAGCGGCAGCCGCCTGACTGGCGGCAAACAGCGCGCGAGCCAGCTCTTTCTTATCGGGCGAAGCCGGCTTCCAGCCCGGCAAATGATCATTCAGAAAATGCGTCGTCAAATTGCCTGACTTGAATTCAGGATGGCGCAGCACATCTTTTAGCAACTCGATCGGTGTGCGCACACCAAGCAATATATAGTGATTCAGCGCGGAGAGCATCTTTTGAATCGCGCGCTCCCGTGTATCGGAATAGGTGGTTACCTTTGATAAAATCGGATCATAATAAACCGACACGTCCGATCCCTGCCGAATTCCGGAGTCCACTCGCACCCCCGGGCTCTGCGGCTCTTCGAGCACCAGAATCTTGCCCGATGAAGGCAAATACTGATTCGCCGGATCTTCCGCGTAGATTCTGCATTCGATGGCATGTCCGCGAAAATGAATCTCCACTTGTTTCTTCGGCAACTCCTCGCCCGCTGCGATAGCGATCTGCCAGGCAACTAAATCCTCGCCCGTCACGAATTCCGTCACCGGATGCTCAACCTGTAGCCGAGCATTCACTTCCATGAAATAGAATTCGCCGTTATTATACAGAAACTCGACCGTGCCCGCATTGCGATAGCCGGCCGCCTTCACGATTTTGATCGCAGCCGCGCCCATGCGTTTCCGCAATTCATCGGTCATGACAACCGAGGGCGATTCCTCGATAATCTTCTGGTGCCGCCGCTGAATCGAACATTCGCGTTCACCCAAATGAATCGCATTTCCGTGATCATCGCAGAAAATCTGAAACTCAATATGACGGGGATTCTCGATGTACTTTTCCAGATAAACGGTCGGATTCCCGAAAGCGGACTGCGCTTCGCGCCGCGCCGCTTCAAAGGAAGCAATCAATTCTTTCGGCTCATGCACCACTCGCATCCCCTTGCCGCCGCCGCCCGCGGTTGCCTTAATCATGATCGGAAAACCGATGGACTCCGCCACTTTCAGGACTTTGTCATTCGCGATGTCTTCAAGAATCGCGCCGCGCGTGATTGGAACTTTGTGCTCCTCGGCCAGTTTGCGCGAGGCGATTTTATCACCCAGCAGCCGCATGCTGTCCGCCGGAGGACCGATAAAAATCAAACCTGCGGCGCGAACCCGCTCCGCAAAATCGGGATTCTCAGATAAAAATCCATAGCCGGGATGAATGGCATCGGCGCCCGTGGACTGGGCCGCATCGATCAGCTTATCCATGTTTAAATAGCTTTCGGACGCGGGCGCCGCCCCGATATTCACCGCTTCGTCGGCGGACTGCACATGCAGCGCATGCACATCGACCTCGCTGTAAACCGCGACAGTTGCAATGCCAAGTTCCCGGGCAGTACGCATGACGCGCACGGCAATCTCACCACGATTCGCGATCAGAATTTTCTTTATCACAGTCTATTCGGAAAGGTTGAAGTTAGGTTTTCGTTTTTCGAGAAACGACTGCATGCCTTCCTGGCCTTCAGCAGTCACACGCTGAGCGGCAATAATGCACGCAGTGAACTCCTTCGCATCGCTCAGGTCTTTCCCCGGCACATCGC
>JAHIZR010000416.1 GCA_018814465.1 bacterium
CAGGTTCGGGAATCTCAGGAGCAGTTGGAGCGAATCGCCAATCTGTCGAAGGATCAGGCGGTCGCGCAATTGAAGGAATCGCTGGTTGATCAAGCGCGCGATGACTGTGCCGAGATGATCAAGGAGATGCGGGATGAGGCGCGGCGGCAGGTGAATAAGGAAGCGAAGGAGATTGTTGTCGCGGCGATTCAGCGAAGCGCGGCCGATCATTCGGTGGAGAATACGGTATCCGTGGTGCAGATTCCAAACGATGAAATCAAAGGGCGCATCATTGGCCGCGAAGGACGCAATATTCGCGCGTTCGAGGCGGCGACGGGAGTGGATATCATTGTCGACGATACTCCGGAGACGGTCGTGATTTCCGGCTTCGATCCGTTCCGTCGCGAGATTGCGCGGCAGGTATTGGAGAAGCTGATTGCTGACGGGCGGATTCACCCGGCGCGCATCGAAGAGTTGGTGAAGAAGATCGAAAAAGAGATGGAGGATTCGCTGCAGGCGGTCGGCGAGGCGGCTTGCATCGAAGCGGGCGTTGCCGGATTGCACCGGGAAATGGTGAAGCTTGTGGGCCGGCTCAAGTACCGGACCAGCTATGGTCAGAATATTCTGCAGCACTCGATCGAGACCGCCCATTTGACCGGGCTGATGGCTTCGCAGCTTGATTTGGATGCGAAGCTTGGACGGCGCGCGGGACTGCTGCATGATATCGGTAAGGCGATCGACCGCTATACCGAAGGGACGCATGTTCAGATCGGTGTCGAGTTGGCGAAAAAATATCGCGAGCCGAAAGTGGTGATCAATACCATCGCGGCGCACCATAACGATGTCGAATTTATCTCGCCGATCGGAGTATTGGCGCAGGCGGCGGACGCGATTTCCGGGGCCAGGCCGGGAGCTCGCCGCGAGACGCTGGACCTGTATATTCAGCGGTTGAAGAATCTGGAGGAGATTTCCGCGAGTTTCAGGGGAGTGCAGAGATCGTTTGCGATTCAGGCGGGCCGTGAGATTCGGATTATGGTTGATCCCGGCAAGATAAACGATGCGGACGCCGAGGTTATGTCGATTGAAATCGCGAAAAAGATCGAAGACGAGATGGAGTATCCCGGTCAGATCAAAGTAACCGTTCTACGTGAGTACGTCGCCAGTGCCGTCGCCAAGTAGAACCGGCGGTTTCATACGGGTCTTGGCGATCGGTGATGTCTATGGAAAGCCCGGACTGCAGGCTGTGACCGGTCTGCTGCCTGGGCTTTTGCGCGAGTTGAATACCGATTTCTGTATTGTCAATGGCGAGAATGTTGATCATGGGAAGGGTATAACGGCGGCGAGTCTGGGCAAATTGATTGATGCCGGTGCTGATGTAGTCACCGGCGGAAATCACTCGTTGTATCGTGATCGCGCGCATCATATTTTCGATGAGAATCCGAGAATACTGCGGCCTTATAATTTTCCGGAAGGATCGCCGGGACGCGGCGCGGGGATTTTCGATGGAGGCGCGGGGCGGAAGATTGCCGTTGTAAATCTGATGGGGCGCGCGTTGATGCCCTTGGGAGACGATCCGTTTCGGGTGGGCCAAGCATTAGTCGAAGAGCTGGCGGGTGAAACCAGTTTTATTATTATTGATTTTCACGCGGAGGCGACCGCCGAGAAGCTTGCCTTTGCTCGTTATCTTGATGGAATGGTGACCGCGATTTTCGGGACGCATACGCATGTGCAGACGGCGGATGCGCAGATTCTTCCGAAGGGAACCGGCTATATCACCGACTTGGGGATGACAGGATCGCACGCGGGCGTGATCGGGATGAAAACCGAGAGCGCGCTGCGGAGGTTTTTGTATCCGGTCGGAGGCGGGAAGGCTGACTGTGCGGAAGGAGATGCGCAGCTTCATGGAGTGTTAATCGAGGCTGATTCATCGACGGGGCGGGCGCTTGGAATGAAAACAGTGAAGCGGAGTCTTGAATAGTGGGCAGGATGCTGCACACGATCGCCGGACCGGTTTGGATGGGCGGCGGACCGGCAGCGGATTCGCTGATTCGGATTGAGAACGGACGGATTATTTCTGTTGAGCCGCGACCGCTCGACTTTTTGCCGGAGGGGACGCTGTATCTGAACAAAGATCAGGTGCTGCTGCCGAGTTTGCATGACGCGCACCTGCATTTATGCATCGGCGGACTGATGCTGAATTGGGCGGACTTCGACGGCGTGCGGACGGATCTGGAATTTAGCGAGCGGTTTTCAGAGTATCTTCAGGGTAGAGAGCTGAATCCTGAGCAATGGATCGTGGGGAAAGGGCTGGATGAGACGAAGCTCCGTATTACCCGCGAGGATATCGATGAGTTATGTCCGGATTGTCCGGTTTTTATCTGGTCGCATGATTTGCATTCGGCCTTTGTGAATTCGGAAGCGCTGGAGCGCTACACATACCAATTCGGGATCGAAGATCCCGCGGGGGGGCGGTTTGAGCGTGATGAAGATAATCGGCTAAACGGAGTATTGCGCGAGAATGCCGCGTATGCTGTGCATAAGCTTATCCCGGTGCCGGCGGAAAAGGAAATCTGTTCCGCCATGGAACGCGGGCAGGAGTATGCTTTTTCGATGGGAATCACCGCCGCAAGTGCAAGCGTCCGAAACGATTACTTGGACGGCTATGCGGAATTCGTTGGAACGGAAAAGCACAAGATCCGATTGAATATCTGGAAGGTTTCGGATTCGTTCAACTATGAGCAGGATCGTTTTATCAAGAAGCATTCGGAACGGTTCAGATTAGAGACGCTGAAGGGATTTGTGGATGGGGCGTTGGGGTCGCGCTCGGCGGCGTTCGACAAACCGTATGAGGATGATCCGGAGAATCGCGGGATTGCTTTGGTACAGGAAGGTCCATTGGCAAGGTATGTCCGTGCCGCTAATGTCGATGGTATGCAGGTTGCTCTCCACGCAATCGGTGATCGTGCGAATGCGATTTGTCTGGATGCCTTTGAGATGGCGGGTTGTTCCGGGCGGGGCGCGGAATATCGTCCGCGGATTGAGCACTGTCAAGTGCTGCGGGAGAGAGACATCGGTCGATTTGCGGAATTTGGTGTGATTGCCTCGATGCAGCCGATTCATTGTATCGCGGACATGCCGTTCACTGAAAAGCGAATTGGAAGAGAGCGGTGCAGGTTTTCTTATGCGTGGAAGAGCTTGCAGCAGGCGGGGGCGAGGCTCGCATTCGGGAGTGACTGGCCGGTGGAGAATATCGATCCTCTGCTGGGAATTCACGCGGCGGTCACACGTCAGCATCCTTCGGGATGGCCGCAGGGCGGCTGGCAGGCGCAGGAATGCTTAACGGTTGAAGCGGCGCTGCAAGCTTACACTTCAGGTTCGGCCTATGCGGCGCGCTGGGAGCAGGAGGGAGGAACGGTCGCAAAAGGAAAGTGGGCGGATTTTACGATTCTGTCGAAGAATATTTTGGAGAGTCCCGCAAAGGAGATCTTAGATACAAAAGTTGAGATGACAGTGGTGGGCGGGGAGGTCGTGTACGAAAGAACGAGGGCGGAGGGCGGAGGGATGAAAGAGAAATCCGATATTAGCTGAGGATAATAAGTCACGATATACGGCGGGCGCACGAAGGTGCGCCCGCATTATTTTTGTAACATGGAAGATCAGGAATTCCTGCGCATCCAGTCGACGAAATTTCGAAGCCCCTCCTTGAATTCGACCGTTTGTCTGAAGCCGAGCTCCTGCTCGGCTTTTGCTGTATCGGCGAACGTGCGGGGAACATCACCGGGCTGCTCGGGGAGGGTTTTTCGCTGAACAGGTTTGCCGACGAACTCCGCGATCATGGCGATCATGTCATTCAGAACAACCGGGTGTGCGGAGCCGAGGTTGAAGATTCCATAGCGGGGAGACTCCTTCTCGATCCATTTGATCGCCCCTTCAATGCCGGTCAGGATGTCGTTGACATGAGTATAATCGCGGCTGGAATTGCCGTCGCCGAAAATCGGGAGTTCCTGATTTTCGAGCGCCAGCCGGACGAATTTCCGAATGGCCAGATCTGGCCGTTGACGGGGTCCGTAGACGGTAAAAAAGCGCAGGCAAGCGATTGACATGCCGTAAAGATGATGGTAGGTATGACAGAGGAGCTCGCCGGCTTTTTTCGTGGCTCCATAGGGAGACAAAGGAGAATCGGCGCGGTCGGTTTCCTTGAATTTCGGGGCGTCGCTCATCCCGTAAACCGAAGAGGATGAGGCAAAAACGAAATTACGGATGCCGGCCTCGCGAGCGGCTTCAAGCAGCCGGATTGTTCCGCCGAGATTGACGTCAACATAAGTCAGGGGATCTTCGAGCGAGGGACGAACTCCGGCGCGGGCGGCCAAGTGTACGATGGTGTCTGGTTTATGGGCGGTGATGGCTGAAGTCAGAGCGGCGGCGTCGCGGATGTCTCCCTCGATGATTTCGATCTGATGTTC
>JAHIZR010000417.1 GCA_018814465.1 bacterium
AAATTCGTCAGATTTGCGAGCAGCAGCGTCGGGACGCTGACAGCCGCAAGGATCATCAAGCCGCCCATCGTGGGTGTGCCGGCTTTTTTTAGATGTGTCTGGGGGCCGTCTTCACGAATTTCTTCGCCGATATGATGCTGATGGAGTTTGCGAATAATCCAAGGACCGATGAAGAAGGAGATCAGCAGCGCGAAGACGGCCGCCAATGCTGAACGGAACGTGAGATAGCGGAACAGGTTTGCTCCGACAAGCACGTCTCTTAATGGTACCAGCAGGTGATACAGCATCAGCTCAGCATCCGTTTTAGTTGTACAACGACACGCTCCAGACCGATGGTGCGTGAGGCTTTAATTAAGAGTACTTCCGTATCCTGAATGAGGTTCAGCAGAATGGGTTCAAGCTCTTCATAAGAAAAATAATATAGCGTATTGATTCCGAGCTTGCGCGATTCATCAGCGGCAAATCGAGCAAGCGGTCCGACAAAAACAGCTTTGTGAATACTTAATTGCTTTAGTCTTTTACCTAAATCCCTATGAGCCTGCTCTTCATATTCGCCGAGTTCATTCATATCGCCGAGGATGACAGTCTTAGTACTGCCCTGCATTGAGGCAAGTGTTTCAAGCGCCGCCTGTACACTCACAGGATTGGCGTTGTAGCTGTCATCAAGAATCGTCATATTTCCGATGCGGAAGATTGAAGCCCGTCCATCGGTCAGAGTGACTGAATTAAGGCGCGAAACGGACTCTTCAATGTCCACATTAAAATGCTTAGCGATCGTGATTGCGGCGAGCGCCGCTTGGGCGATGGGTTTGCCGGGAACGGTGAGTCTTACGGGATGGTTCTCTGTAATAAACTCAGCGCAGCCACTGTTGTTAATCCGGTAGTCTGTTCCTCGCAGATAGCCGTCAAACCAAGTCGCGGGAGCCTCGCCAAAACCGAATCCGGTTTTCTTCTTAAGGATCTTTGACTTTTCAAGGCAGAGGGGATCATCGACTGGGACAAATCCGGTGCCTCGCATTTCGAGATAATCAAAGAGTTCCCCTTTGGTTTTAGCGACACCCTCAAGCGATTTGAAACCCGCCATATGAGCCATGCCGATGGATGTGATCAAACCGTGAGTCGGCTCGGTGATTTCACAGAGATGTGCGATATCCCCTGCTTTGGCGGCGCCCATTTCGATGACAGCGATTTCATCATCCGTCGCGATTCGCAGCAGAGTGAGGGGAACGCCCAATTCATTGTTGAGATTGCCCTCCGTCCCCGTTACCTTGTATCTGGATTTCAACAGATGAATCAGGATGTCTTTAGTCGTTGTCTTTCCGTTGCTGCCGGTGATAGCGATGACAGGGAAGTCCAGTTTTGTACGCCATGATTTTGCCGCAGCAGTCAGGACCTCGAGAGTGTTTTCGACTTGAATCAGCCGATCGCGGTATCCTCGAGCAGTCTCGGTTTGCCCCCAGACTTTCGACACGACGGCAAAGCTTGCTCCTTTAGCAAAGGCATCCGCAACAAACTCATGGCCGTCGCGTTTCGATTCAATTGCCCAGAAGAGATCGCCGGCCTTCAGAGTTCTGCTGTCGATCGAAATGTTGTAGATCGGAACATCCGAAGCCTTCCCGCAATCAGCTTTCAGAACATCAGCGAGCCATTTAAAGGTGGGCTTGTTCATGCTGAAAGGTTCTTTTGTGCCAGCCAGTTCAGAGCGATTTCCCGGTCATCGAAGGGAAATCGTTTGCCGCCGATTTCCTGATAGGTTTCGTGCCCTTTACCGGCGATCACAACGACATCGCCCGCTTGCGCATCTCCAAGAGCGATTTCAATGGCGGTGTGTCGATCTGGTTCAATAGTGAATTTCAACGGATCGGAGATACCGGCCGCCATATCCCGCAGGATCGTAGCAGGATCTTCCGAACGCGGATTATCGCTGGTGAGAATCACTTTTTCACTTAATCGTTCGGCAGCTTTGGTCATTTCCGGACGTTTCCCGCGATCTCTATCACCGCCCGCTCCGATGACAGTAAGAATACGACGCGGCTTCAGTTCCGCGATTGAGCTCAAAATTTTAGCAAGCGCATCGGGAGTGTGCGCATAATCCACAACAATCGTGAACGGCGCGGAGGACGGTACCGTCTCGGCTCGCCCGCGTACACAGGGAACGGATTTCAACGATTGGAGTATCTGCTCCGGATTGCATCCCATGTGATGTGCGACAGCAAAAGTCGCGGCGAGATTATAGACATTAAACATGCCGATCAAGGGCGCTTCAACATGAAAGCTGTCATTGCCGCATTGAAGATCGAAATCAAGTTCACCCGGAGCCAAGGCAATGCTCCGCGCCTGATAGTCCGCGGGATTATCAACCGCGTATGTTACGACCGGAGCGGAGGACGCGCGGATAAAATCATCAGCATGTTCATCATCGCTATTAATGAAAGCAATAGATGCAGGCGGCAGATTCTTGAAGAGTTCGAGTTTCGCTTGCAGATAGGCATCCCACGAACCATGA
>JAHIZR010000418.1 GCA_018814465.1 bacterium
CTTTCGCGTCATTTTTGTTGTATATTATATGCTGAAATGATTAGCTATGTTTTATTAATAACAATTTTTTTCAGTTACTTATTATGGCCAACACTCCCGAAGGCAAAGAACATTCGCGCCTCAACGCCCTCAAGCACGGGCTTCGGGCCACCGACGACATCTTTATTGCCAGCCTGCCCCAGCAAGATAAAACCATCTTTGATGACATCCGCGACTCCGTCCATGAGGAAAACCATCCCCAATCCGAGCAAGAAAAACAACTCGTTGACCGCATCGCCATTCAGATTTTCCGCCAGTTTCGCCTCTATAAACTGGAGAACCTCGCAACCATTGCCAAAGTAGACGATCAATCGCCCGATAATCCTGTCCTTTATCATCTTGACAGACTTTCTCGCTACGATGCCCGCATTGCCAAACAACTGCGCCAACTTCACAACCAACTCTGCATGCTCTACATGCAGCGCGACGATTTCTCAATCAAGTTCATTTCAAACAAGGATTAACCCAGTTCGTTCGGTAAAAAAATATTTCCCGCTGACCCACCGAGTCTTATCACTCAGTGTCGCATGAGGTTCCTTTGATATAGGCGCGGTTGATATGTTCGAGGTAGCTGCGCTCGGAGAGTCGGAAGATATCATATTGTCCGGCGCCGTCTTCACGCCGTTCGACAAAGACGAGAGTAAGTGAAATCCGCTCGTCGCGGATTTTGTGACAGCAATCGATGATCAGGTTGATGTCGCGGGAGCGGACGTTCCTTCGAACACAATCCACTCTGTGGGTCGAAACGCTCCCACTTTCATTTGGCTCGCATCCTACTCTTCAAAAAAGGAATAACCTTTGCAAATTCGAACCGGAATAGTCAAGGCAAATTACCGATGCATCATACATACCTTATTATCAATATATTAAAACATCGCATTCGAAAAGTCACTGACCGGAGCTGCGCACTTTGAGGCAGAATTATCTCAGATCCGTTGTAAAAACCACTGAGTCAAATACGACTCTGTTCAGTATTCAACTTGAGCGGATGAAGCAGATTTCTTTATGAAATTCTATAACATAAAGCACACCTGCCTATCGGCCGATTTCTTCCTCTTATTAGGGCTTCTGCTCTACCTTACAAGCACAATCGACTTGTCCGTAACCGCTTTTTCTATTCTGATCACACTTTGCTCGGTCACTGCAGTCTGGTGGCTTGCTGCGTTTTCGCGTCGCCAACTTCCCAAACAGAAAAAAGCCGGCGATGAAAACCTGACCTTCGCGAAAATCGCTCGATTAAATCCCAATCCGCTGCTGCGAATCGACCGCCAAGGCTTCGTCCGACTGGCTAATGCGGCGGCGGAACGATTGCTTCGCGGCTCCAATGAGTCGATCCTCGGATTGCCCCTTCAGGATCTGATTCCCGCATGCGGCGAACTCGATTGGACACGAATCGAGCAGGCGAACACCGCCTGCTCACTCACCGCGCCGATCGATTCAGCCTTCTATCAATTCACGTTTCAGGGATTCAAGGACTCGCAGGCAATTCATGTCTATGGAAGCGATATCACCGAACAGAAAAAGACCGAAGAACAGCTTCGCAATGCGCTGAGCTCCGCGCACGCCGAGGTTAAGCTCAAATCCGAATTTCTGGCAACAATGAGTCATGAGATTCGCACGCCCATGAACGGTATTCTGGGAATGACCGAGCTGCTTCTTGACTCCGATCTGACCGAAGAGCAAATCGACAACGCAAAAATCATTCTGGCCTCAGGAGAAAGTCTGCTTAGCCTGATTAATGACATTCTTGATTTCTCGAAAATAGAAGCGGGAAAACTGGAACTCGAGCACACTGAGTTCGATCTCCGTTCGTGTATCGAGGAAGTCGCCGAACTTTTTGCGCCGCGAATTCAAGGAAAAGGACTTGAATTCCCCGTTTATGTCGAACCCGAAATCCCGCTCTGCGTGATGGGAGATCCCGGACGATTCAAGCAAATCGTGACGAACCTTGTGAGCAACGCGGTCAAGTTTACTTCCCAGGGAGAAATCCGCATCCACTGTTCACTGGTCGATTTGGACGGTTCCTTCGCCACCATTCGTGTCGATGTCTGCGATACCGGCATCGGAATCCCCAAGGATAAACAACATTCCCTGTTCGAATCCTTCACACAGGCGGATGCTTCCACAACCCGTCAGTACGGCGGAACGGGGCTGGGCTTGTCGATCAGCCTGCAGCTTGCCCAAGCGATGGGCGGACTCATCGCAGTTCATAGTAATCCCGGAGCGGGTTCTCTGTTCTCCTTCGGCGCCCGATTCCAGCGGCCGGTTGAAGCCGATGATGAACATGTGCTCTTCGAAAACCACCGCCATTGCCGCGTCCTGCTCTGCATGTCCAATGAATCGAATCAGCGCGGCATACGCGCTCTTTTCGCGAACTGGAAATGTGAAACACTCGCTGTTAATGATGCGGACCAAGCCCTTGAATTAATCCGCTTCGGAAGAGATGCGGACAGGCATTTTCACCTGCTGTTGCTCGATTATGATACGGTGCGATCCAACCTTGAGTCTTTCCTGCAGACCATTCGCCGCGAGACGCAGGAACATCCCATCGCAATCCTCCTCATGTCCGGCGTCCATGATCGTAAAAAAGCCCAGGATTCCGGATTCGCTATCGACGGCTTCCTGACGAAACCCGTCAAACGCGAACAACTCGCGCGACTCACTCGAAAAGTCCTCGGTGATGAATACAAAATAAAGCGGGAAACAACTCACGCGGACCGCGCCGCAGCAAATGCTCCCAACTCCCCGAAAGACATCTTGGTCGTGGAGGATAATCCCGTTAATCAGAAACTGGCAACTCGCATGCTGGAAAAGGCCGGTCACAGAGTCCGAGTCGCGGAAAACGGCAAGGCCGCTCTCGCTGCCCTGCGGGAGCGCCGCTGCGACCTGATACTAATGGATTGTCAAATGCCCGTCATGGATGGATATGAAGCCACCGCTGAAATCCGGCGCGGCAAAGTCGCCCCCGACATTCCGATCATCGGGCTGACCGCCAACGCCTTGCAAGGTGATCGTGCCACGTGCCTCGAAGCCGGCATGAACGACTATCTTCAGAAGCCTTATAAACCCGCCGAACTGCTTGCCAAAGTTAACCAATGGGCAGCAGCCCAAGCCTGTGAGTCCGACTAACAGTCAAAATACTCCGTACCAATTAAGCCCCGCATTCTCATGCAGGGCTTGGCTCTTCAACGGCTTTGTCAGGGACGCATTTTCTCGACATTGATCCCCAAACTGATGATTTTCAAATGAAGATTCCTTCTTGACATGTTCATCTCTTCGGCTGTCGACGAAACATTTCCATCAAACTTCTTCAGCGCGCTCGAGACAAACTCTCGCTCGAATGCGGCCTTGGCTTCATGAAAATCCAAAGGATATCTGGATTTTTTGAGATCGACAAATTTTGCCATTCCGGCCTCCTGGTGAATGTGGAACAGGATCCCGCTTTGCTGCTATAATTTAGACAACGCTTACTGAAGAAGCAAGAGATCTCAAATAATCCGATCATACAAGAGACTTGTCAGTAGCTTTGAAGGAGGCAACGAGTGAAAAAGACTGCACACACTTAATCGTCCGCTTGCTCTTGCCGCTCTCCTGCGATTTAAAAGCCGAATAACAACTCACGATCCGGATTCCTCCTAGATTTGCTGTAATCTGCGGGTTTATCGATAGACTCCAGAAGGAATAGCTCAATGTTTCGCAAGATATAATATTCAAATACATAATATATAACTATTTAGATTATTAATCCATCATTCTTCCGGCAACACCTCAGAAGAAAAGCCAGCACCCGCTTGACAGTCGAAGTCGATAACCGTATATTTTGTTTTTGGTACAATTATATTCTTAAATTTCTCTCTCTGCCAATGACCTTAGTAAATACTTACCCGCCGCAAAAACAGACGGAAGCCTCCGCCGAATTCCGTTCTCTCCTCTCCGAAGAGGATCTCTACCTATTCAATGAGGGGACTCATCGCAAGCTGTACGAACGACTGGGCGCTCATCTGCATGAAATCAATGGCATAAAGGGTGTTTTCTTCGCCGTTTGGGCTCCCGATGCGGAAGGGGTTTCGGTCATCGGCGACTTCAATCACTGGACGCCGGATAAGAACAACCTTCATCCACGCGGAAGTTCCGGAATCTGGGAAGGTTTTGTCCCGGATATCAGCGAAAAGACAATCTATAAGTATCAGATCCGCTCGCGTTACAACGGCTATTCGGTGCAGAAGGCCGATCCTTTTGCTTTTTACAGTGAAGTCCCACCAAAGACCGCGTCTATTGTCTGGAATCACACGCATGAATGGAAAGACGCGGACTGGATGAAGACTCGCGGCAGATTGAATCCACAGCATTCTCCTCTCGCAGTCTATGAGATGCACTTCGGCTCCTGGAAGCGAGTGCCTGAAGAAGGCAACCGCTCATACACATACCGTGAGATCGCACCCAAGCTTGTTGAGTTTATCAAGGAAACCGGATTCACACATGTCGAATTCATGCCTTTGATGGAGCATCCTTTCTTCGGTTCCTGGGGCTATCAGATCAGCGGCTATTACTCACCCACGAGTCGTTTCGGCACTCCCGAAGATCTGATGTTCTTGATTGATTATCTGCACCAAAACGAAATCGGTGTGATTCTCGACTGGGTTCCCTCCCACTTCCCCGCGGATGAGCATGGTTTATGCTATTTCGACGGGACGCACC
>JAHIZR010000051.1 GCA_018814465.1 bacterium
GGAAACAACAAGCGATATAATCAACGAGGTCAGCATGTAGTTAACATTAGGAATTATTCAGGTTAAGCAGGGCTTTCGCTTCTACACAAAATAAACATCCCTCATCACTATTGCAATCCTTTTTATGAGTCCTTTCATGAATAGTCGATAGATTAAGTGTTTAATAATATGAATATTGGCATGGGAAGTCGGGGCGATCACAGGGGAAACTGCTATGACAATCAGATGAATAATCCCATCGATATGAATTTTCGATTCTTGTTTTCACAAAGACACAAGTTGCCGGTCAATTCTTCAGATTCCCAACTCTTAGGCAACCTTCTTGCTTTTTTCGGGTATAACAGAAGGCTAAGATTCTCACTAAGTATTTGATCGATGAGATTATGTGGTTTTCATATCTGAGAACTATTGCATAAGTGGAGGCGAATCCCGATAATTAGATCTATCTATACTAATATTGCATACCATTAATCAATCTATATTTAAAGGCAGTATTCTATGTCGAAAATTCATGTGAAAATGCGGGAGAAAGTCGGCAAGTACCGTGAAAAGGCCAAGCATTTTGCTGAGGAACACGGAGATACCGTTATTTCTGAAGTAACCGTTCGTCAGCTTTTCGGCGGACAACGCGGCGTAAAAAGCCTGTTATGCGATACCTCAATTGTGCCGCCTGATAAAGGATTGCTGATTCGAGGCATACCGATTCTGGATCTTGTGAATAAGCTGCCGGAGGAGGTTTATTGGCTTTTACTGACCGGCGAATTGCCTTCAGAAGAGGAGTTGAGAGACTTTCAGGATGATTTAAAAAGCCGTCCGCGTGTGCCCGACTATACTTGGGCGATGCTGCACTCCCTGCCGGGCGTGTATCATCCGATGGCAGCCTTCAATACACTGCTGCTGAGTCTGGAACGGCATTCGAAATTCCGGCAGCAGTACACCGAAGGCATGCCTAAGGAAGAGCATTGGTATGCAATGCTCGAAGACAGCCTGGATATTATCGCGCTGATTCCCGAATTAGCCGCCGGAGTTTACCGGGCGCGTTATGAATTAGGAAACAGAATACCCCCAGACAGAGATCTGGACTGGGGCGCGAATTACGCAAATATGCTCGGGATCGATGATCCGGACGGGAGTTTCGCGGAGTTAATCAGACTCTACATGGTGCTGCACAGTGACCATGAGAGCGGCAATGTCTCCGCGCATACGGCTCATTGTGTCGCTTCGTCGCTTGCTGATCCCTATTATGCAGTGAGCGCCGGACTGAACGGTTTAGCCGGTCCGCTGCATGGTCTGGCTAATCAACAGGTTTTGATGTGGCTGTTGGGAGTCCTTGAAAAGTTCGGCGGGAATCCAAGCAAGAAGCAACTTGAGGATTTTGTACATGAAACCTTGAACTCGGGACAGGTTATTCCGGGTTATGGTCATGCCGTGCTGCGAGTCGTTGATCCGCGTTTTACCGCGATCATGAATTTCGGCAAGCAGCATTGCCCGGATGGTCCCGTCTTCAAATTAGCTCAAACGGTATTCGAAGTTGTGCCTGATATTCTGAAAGGCATTCACAAGATCAGCGATCCCTGGCCGAATGTCGATTCGATTTCCGGCAGTCTGCTGTATCAATGCGGAGTGACTCAGCATCCGTTCTACACCGTTTTCTTTGCTGTATCGAGAGCACTGGGAATGACCTCGCAGATTGTCTGGAGTCGAGTCTGGAACGAGCCGATCGAACGTCCCAAATCGGTCAACTTCGAAACCCTTGAGAAAATGGTTAAAGAAGCTGAAAAAGGGAACAGCAAGAAGAAATAATTTTCGAATTAATCAGAGCAAAAAAGACCCGGTTTGACGACCGGGTCTCTCGTTTAGCAGACTAGAGAATATCTCAATACCATTATTTACGATAAGCAACTCGAAATGCTCTACTTACACTTAGTTTTATATGCAGAACGAGGAGTAGGATTCCGGCCGGGTTGCGCGAGATAACAGTCTCCGCACTATGAAAACGAAACCGCTGCTTAACCCGGCTCGGCGAGCCTGAGTATCGATTCACCTACGATTATTTTTGGGATACGCTCTAATATGTTCGCAACGGCAAATACATTGCCATCGGATCACACTGTTTCAGAAGCTTATCCGACACTTGGCTGCTAAGTTCGTCTATGGCCGTATCATGAAGATTCAGGAGTGAAGCCGGTTTCGTATCCAGCAGACAGCCGCCTAATCTGGCCGCATCTTCAGCAAGTTTCTTCAGCAGGTCTCCCGCTTGCCGATTGGTACGAGCTTCGCCGTCGGGCTGCAAAATCCAGAGATGCAGGTGACCCTGTTCCAGAGTACCCCAGCAAGCCACACCAAGATTATAGTCCTTGGACAAATCGCGGAAGCGATCTTCAAGATCTTCAATTGCGGATGCAGGAAGCTTCATTCTGGCGGTCGTTCGATGCGGAGACAACCGGGCCGCCGCCTTCGGAAGCCTGAACAGATCCTGCCAGATTCCGTTCGCGGCCTTCGGATCGGACTCGATTCTCGCATAGCGTTCCCACTCGGAATTCAGGTCACAATCCGTATCCCATTCAGCCGCGACAACGACTCTTGCTTTATCCTTGAGCGTATGATCATTGGCGGATCTCAGGATCTCCGTGGCCAATTCACTGAAATAGACGACCGCCTCGGGCGCGGGCGCGGCAACGCGAAGATAGCGGATCAGTTCAACCGCTTTCGCGGCCTCGGGAAGCTCGAACAGGACCAGCATGCGCGCGTCCGGCAGCGGTTTTACCGCCAATTCGACTGAAGTGATGATGCCATATTTGCCGCGCGAACCGAACAAAAGTGAACTCACATCCGGCGAATCCGCATCGACTAAGGAGGAACCGGACAAATAGACCCGTCCATCGAAGCCAATCCATTCGATCGCGCGAATGTTCGACATCGTACCGCCATCCCTCCAATTGCGGAAGCCCTCCCAGCCCGACGCAATGAGCGAACCGACGGAATCGCCCGCGGGAACCGGGTGCAGCGGCATCCAGCGCTGACCATGCGATGCCAATTCAACCGCCAATGTCTCGATCGGCACGCCGCTGTCAACGCGCATCGAAGCGCGTGATTTCGAAAAGTTCAGCAGACCGCTGAAGCGCGATGTGAGGACTAAGATTTGTTCACTTAGGCCATTCACGGAAACGGGCGAGAGACCGTTTGAAACCGCGATCTTCAGGTTCTTCTCAGCCGCAAATTCGATTACCCGACACAGTTCATCGAGGTTCGCGGGTTCCACCGCCACCGCGGGCGGATCACATTTCTCGAGCTTTCCCTGAAGAAGGGGCATGACCTGTTTCAGTCCGATATGGACCGATCCGTCGGGAATGGTCTTTTTTAGTTTTGCGTACCGGTCAAACAGCATCAGTCTGACTTGCTCTCAGTTTTCGTTGAAGCGGACTTCACATCGCCGCTTACGGTCGGTGTTTTAGACTCTTTAATTCCGGACGACGAACCGCCGCTCTTGCGAGCATAATCCGTGATGTAGAAACCGGACCCCTTGAAGATCAAGCCGCTCCCGCCGGAGATCAAACGCTCGGCTTTGCCGCCGCAGACAGGACAGATTTCAAGCGGCGGATCCACCATGCTTTGAAATTCTTCAAAGGTGTGGCCGTTTTCGCAACGATAGTCGTAAGTCGGCATATAGTTTTGCGCAATCCGGTTAGCGAAGGGAATTCAGAAAATCACAAATGCGGTTCACGCCTTCGCGGACTTTTTCGTCGGAATTCGCATAGGAAATCCGAATACAATGAGGAGCGCGGAAGGCCGCTCCCGGAACCACCGCGACATGACAGGCTGTAATGAGATGCTCGGCCAGATCGACCGAATCCTTGATAACCGCATCGCCGATACGCTTGCCGTAGAACGCGGATACATCCGGGAAAATGTAGAAAGCACCTTCGGGCATGCTCAGCTTCACCCCTTTACATTTGCTCAAAATATCATAGCAAATATGGCGACGGCGGGAGAAATCCTTCAGCATCGCGGGGACGCTGGATTGATCGCCCTGGATCCCTTCACAGGCGGCTTTTTGTGAGATCGAACAGGCGGACGAGGTCATCTGGCTCTGGATGCGCAGCATCGCATCCGACAGCAGATCCGATGAAGCCGAGTAGCCGATACGCCAACCGGTCATCGCATAGCATTTGGAAACGCCATTCACCAAAACGGTGCGATCCTTCATGCCGTCAACCTGCGCGAAGGAATAGTGCTCCCGGCCATCGAATCTGAGATGCTCGTAGATTTCATCGGAGATAATCATCACATTGTGATCATACAGCACTTCGCACAAGGCTTCGACTTCCGGTCTGGAAAGCACGGCGCCCGTGGGGTTACAGGGAGTATTCAGGATAATCGCTTTTGTCTTGGGAGTCAGCACCCGCGCCAGATCATCCGGCTGAAGGTGGAATCCATGCTCGATCCGGGATTCGACATAGACCGGGATTCCCCCTGCGAGATGAACCAAATCCGGGTAGGACAGCCAACAAGGCTCGGGAATGATGACTTCATCGCCGGGATTGACGATCGCCTGGATGGCATTGGCAATGGCGTGCTTCGCGCCGTTGGAGACGACAATTTGGGAAGGCGAATAGTCAAGGCTGTTATCGCGCTTCAGTTTCTCACAAATTGCCTTCCGCAACTCAAGAATGCCGGCGGCGGCTGTGTAGCGAGTGAAATTCGATTCGATCGCCGCGATGCCCGCGCGCTTGACATGTTCCGGTGTGTTGTGATCGGGTTCGCCCACTGAGAGACTAATAACATCGACGCCTTCGGCTTTCAACGCTTTCGCGCGCTCGACAATTTTCAGTGTCAGCGAAACGGAAACATTTTTTAATCGATCAGAGAGGGGTGTAAATACTTCGGTTAGTGCTTCCATTAGAATTCATCCTGCCAGAGTAGAATGCGAAAACGTTCGCCTTCGGGTTTTATTACTTTAAAGCGTGCAAAGCCCAGTAAGGGCGCGAGATCTTCAAGGATCAATTGGTAATGCACGACAACATCGATAGGGATGTCCGGAGTGGATGTCGCCTCGATTGAGGAATCCAATCCGCTCCAGATCAGTGAAATATCCTGAAAAGACCGGAACAGCCTGGAGGTGCTGAGCAAATCGGTTTCCCTAAACCAACCGTCATTGCGGCCCAGTTCCGTATTGTAGTAGCTGAATTGAAAAGATTCGTCCAGCAATTCCGCATAGCGAAGCGAATCCCGGAGCTCATAAGCTGTCGCGAAATTCTGAAGCATTTCGCCGATCGTCGAGGCATCCGTCCAGACGGATTCCGCTTCGCCCCGCAACGCCGGGGCGAAGGGATTCGCACAGCCGACCGCAAGCAAAGCCAAACAGACGATTGCCGCCGCTATTGAACGAGTGATTTGATATCGCTCCAGGTACTTTTCTCCTCTGTCCGCTGATCCTGCCACCGATAGATTTCCCAGTAGCCCGCTTCGCCGATTCTTAAATAGAAGTAAGCCGTTCCCGCCATCGGTCCCGGCGCTCCTTCCAACGCGATTTCGGCCTGCAGAGAGTAGTCCGCGATAATTTCAGCGCTGTCGCCAAGAGTGGTCTGTTCACTATTTAAAAAGACTACCGAGACGGCGCTGTCGATCGGCAGTGTGCCCACACTGAGCAAACGGTTGATATGAGTCGCCTCGGACTGATAGTTCCACCCGGCAAGCGACGGATTCTGCTGCAATGCTTCGGGATCGGCGATAAACTCGAAGACTTCCTGTTCGAACGAAAGCAGATAGTTTACCGCATTCTGTTCCAGAAAGGCGCGGCTCAGATTCGTCAGGACATCCTGGGGAACCCGCGGAACTTCCCACGATCCCCGTCCCGTATTAGGCGGTTCGGGATCTCTGGTGTTGAACAGATCGCAACCCACAATCAGCACC
>JAHIZR010000419.1 GCA_018814465.1 bacterium
CTCGAAGTCCGCATAGGCCTGATAGAACTCCAGCATGGTGAATTCGGGATTATGGAAGTGGTCCATACCTTCGTTGCGGAAGTCCTTGCAGATTTCGTAGACTTTTTCGAAACCGCCGACAACCAACCGCTTCAGATAGAGCTCATCGGCGATACGCAGAAAGAACTCGCGATCAAGAACATTATAGAAAGTCGTGAAGGGCCGCGCCAACGCTCCGCCATACAGCGGCTGCAAAGTCGGTGTCTCGAATTCATAAAAGCCGTGCTCATCGAAGAAATCGCGCAGCGCGGTGATGATCTTCGCGCGAGTGTGAAAGATTTTGCGCGTCTCGGGATTGACATTCAGATCGATGTAGCGATGGCGGTAGCGGGCTTCCTTGTCGGTGAAGGCGTGATGCTTCTCCCCTTCGACTTCCTTCACGATCGGCAGCGGACGCAGACTCTTGCTTAAGAGCTCAAAGCTTGCCGCGCGCAGGGACGGTTCTCCCGTTTTCGTGCGGAAGAGCGTGCCGCGAAAACCGATAATGTCGCTGATATCGAGCATCTTGAAGATTTTGTATTCCTCGACGCCCACGCGGTCACGCTGTACGTAGATCTGCATCTGGCCGAATTCATCGCGAATATGACAGAAGGCGGCTTTGCCCATGACGCGCACGGAGATAATACGTCCGGCGATGGAAAAGCTTGCGCCTTCGCCTTCCGCTGTTTCAAGCTTGTTGTCGAAGTCGTGCAGCAGATCGGGGATGTGCGCGGTCTTTTCAAAGCGGTAAGGATAGGGGTTGACGCCGGCTTCGCGCAACTTATCAAGCTTTTCGCGGCGCAGCTTCAGGATTTCGTTGAGGTCTTGTGGTTGTTCGGACATGGAAGAGAATTATTAAGTATGAATTATGAAGTCAGAAGCATTCCGGGCACCCGGGGACGGGCGCCTCGGCGGTTTTGTGTTCCGGGCAGATCTGGAGATTTGCCTCGGCGGAGCATCTGCCTCGGTGGAGCATCTGCCTCGGCGGAAGATTACGGCACGGTAAAGAAATAGGTCAGTTTGGCGCGGAGGGTGCGATCGCCGGGACGGCTCTCGGTAAGCGTGCGGTCGCGACAGTAACCGTTCGGCAGATCCTCGCGCAGCATGCGGCCGGTCTCATCGTATACAAGATAGAACCAGCTTCCCGGATTCCAGTTCCACGCGAGGAGTAGATTGGTCTGAATCGCCCGCTCGATCCATTCGAGTCGCTGCGCATACTGCACGGTCGCGCGGAGCGAAAGGTTCAGACACGGCGACCAGCGGATATTTGAGATCCAGAGCTGATAGTCCCCGTCTTCAAAATCCTTCACTCCCCAAAGACGTCGCCACGAAAGTTCTTCGCTGAATTGAAGATTCGCGCGCGGTTTCCAGGTTATTCTCGGATCATATGCGAAGGCTTTTCCTCCTCGGTAAGCGGCATAGTACAGATCGTGATGATACTCGACCGGTTTGCGGGTGTCGCTGTTCAGCCATGTCCAATGATACCAGCCCCGATAATATTCCGTATTAAAGCGGCCATATTGCCTGTAAAAGTTATCGCGGAATTCCCCGTCAGACGTGTAGCTGCGGCGGAAACGATCGTCCCATTCAAAACCCATCCCGCCATTCCAGTTGCTGGTCGTGGTTCCCGCAATGTCAAAGCTTGCCTCTCCATCACGATGGGAATTATCCGTGAAAGCCTCGGTATATGCATTCACATCAAAGTAGATCAAACGCAGGAAGGAGTTGCGCGGATAATAGCTTTGACCAAACCATGTCGAGTAGCGCAGGACATTGGAATAATCTGTGTAGCCCAAATCATTGACGTCGTAGTCGGTGCCGCGATAGGTTACGGCGATGTCGTGCTCGACAAATTCCCAGTCGCGCAGGAAGGCGATGCGCGATTCATAGGGATCATCCTGCGGCATACAGGTGCGGCCTTCGGAGAGCGGAGTCGTGTCTTCGCGATTTACACCGGAGAACCAGAGCAGCAGCCGGTCTTGCGTGCGCCAGCGGAAACGGGCATCCAGCGCGGCAGCCGTGGCGGTGTAATGCTCCTGATGCAGCATGGTGGACGTAACACCGATGCGGTGCACGCGTCCCAGATTCAGCACGACTCGTCCGGCGGCGGCATCCTGCAGAATATCATCGGGACGGCGATTCTTACCGGCGATGATACTCGCGCGCACGCGGCCCTTTTGCAGATTCAAACGGCCCGCGTAATCGGGATCGGTGATGCGGCGCGTATAGAATAAGTAATACGGCAGCTCTTCGAAGAGCTGTTTGTTTTCCAGAAAGAAGGGCCGCTTTTCCGATAGGAAAATCGGATAGTCGGAGAGATTAATCTCCTGCGCGTCCACGTCGACCTGCGCGAAGTCGGGTTCATAGGCGAAATCGAGCGTCATCGCGGCGGAGGGCACGGCTTTGAGATAGAAGCCCAGATTTTCGTACTCGTTTTCGGAGTGCCATTCGCCGTCGTTAGCTTCCGCATCCCAGCGACCGACGGCATGCGGCAGCACTTCGATATGCGCGGGGCTGGCGATATTTTTCAAACCGTAGAGCGTGCCAACCTGACTCAGATAAAAATCTTTTTGCGGGTCGACGGGCGGCCAAAAGGTGCGCTCGGCGCGCCGTTCGATGTAGCGCGCGAAACCGATACCCCAGCCATCCTCGCGTGCGCCGCCGTGCCGGATCGACTGAAAGGGAATACGGATTTCGCAGGACCAGCCGCTGTCGCTGCGGGCGACGGCGGATTGCCAGACGGCGTCCCAGTCAGCGGTGAACTCTTTTTCGTTGGCGATAGTGCCTTCGGCCTGCACTCCGGCGGCGGTAACGGTATACCAGTAGCCGCTGCGGCGGTCGTGGAAGGAATCGAGA
>JAHIZR010000420.1 GCA_018814465.1 bacterium
ATCTTTCAAGATCTCCTTTGAAGAGTTCGGAGTGGAGCACGAGCGCGTCTTCGGGCTGAAGAAGATGAACCTGAACGGCGAGCATAACGATCCGTCCGTGATCCGTTCCAAGCTGAACTGGGACTTGATGGAGCAGATGAACGTTCCCGCTTCCCGCTGCGCGCATTGCCGGCTGTATGTCAACGGCGAGTATCGCGGGCTGTATATCCATGTCGAGGAATACGACAAGACCTTTCTGCGCACGCGCTTCGGCAATGACGACGGCAACTTCTATAAATGCCTGTGGCCGGCGGATCTGGTCTTTATCAGCAATAATCCGAACGACTATAAATTTATGCAGGGTGATCGCCGTACCTATGAACTGCATACCAATGAAGAAGCGGACGACTATTCCGATCTCGCGCACTTCATCAATATTTTGAACAACGCGCCGAGTACGGTGTTCATGGACAGCCTCGAAGCGAATTTCAATGTTTGGAATTTCCTGAAGGAGCTGGCGGTGGAAGTGATAACCGGGCACTGGGACGACTACTGGTTCAACAAGAATAACTACTGGCTTTATCACGATGCGCGCACGGGGAAGTTCGAGTTCATTCCCTATGATCTGGATAATACTTACGGCATCTGGTGGGAGTTCGAAGGCGGGCACGACTGGGGGACGGATAATATCTATGACTGGGGCAATGTCTATAATGAGCCGCGCCCCTTGGTGGATCGGATTTTAGAAATACCGCAGTACCGGAATCTGTATACGTATTTTGTTGAGCAATTACTGGATGAAGCGTTCAATAATACCGATTTATTCACGCGGATCGATACGATTCTGCCGCTTATCTCACCTGCCGCCGAGGCAGATTTTTATCGGACGCTGGATTACGGCTGGAGCTATCATGACTTTTTGGATTCCTATAACTCAGCTTTGGGTGCGCATGTTTACTACGGACTGCGGCCCTATATCATCACCCGTGAAAACAGCGCGCGGTCGCAGTTGGAGCAGGGCGAGATTTCTCCGGTGTTTTTGGGTTTGCCGCAGGCTTCAATGACGGTCAATCCGATACTGGTCACAGTCGGTGTGGAAGTGTTCGATGATCTGGGTGTGCCGGAGGAAGTGAGCTTTCATCGGGTAATCGGCGATGATGAAGTCAGCCTGCCGATGGAGTTTGTGGAATGGAGATACGACGGAGTCATTCCTTATTCGTTCTATAGCGGGACCTTTGAGTTCACGAATCCCGATCCGCATATCTACTACTTCTTGCGGGCGGTGGATAGTCACGGCAATATTACGACCTATCCGCGTCAGGTGCCCGAGAATTTATTGGAGCTGAATGCTTATCCGTTGGTCATCAATGAGTTTTTAGCTTCCAATGATACGACACTGGCGGACGAGTACGGAGAATATGACGATTGGCTGGAGCTGTATAATAATTCGGATTCGACGATTTCGCTTGCGGATTGGTCCTTGAGTGATGATCCGTCGGAACCGGATAAATGGCTGCTGCCGGAGATCGAGATCGGACCGCACGGCTTTCTGGTGTTGTGGATGGATGACGATGAGGAGCAGGGGGAGCTGCATGCGACGTTCAATCTGGATCGGGATGGGGAGTTTCTCGGACTCTATCGCGGGATGGGGCAGGTATTCGCGCCAGTGGATACGTTTACCTTCGGGTATCAGGAGACGGATCGCTCGCAGGCTCGGGTTCCCGACGGCAGTCCGAATTGGGTGGAGGCGCATCCGACGCCGGGCGAGCCGAATATTCCGACCGCAGTAGACGACCATCGAGCAGAGATTCCGGTGACGCATGTGCTGCTGAATATTCATCCGAATCCCTTTAATCCCACGACGACGATTGCTTTGTCGCTGCCGACGCGCATGAATGTCGAGCTTGAGGTTTTCAACCTGCTGGGGCAATTGGTGGACCGGATTGACCTGGGGAATCTGGAAGCAGGAGTGCATCATCATCACTTTGATGGCTCGAAGTTGCCGTCCGGAATGTACTCGGTCAGAGCATGTGCGGGTCAGGAGTATTTAATGCAGAAAATGCTGCTCATCAGATAATGACTTACGCATAACAAAAGACACTTAAACCTCGTTTTATGGCGGGGTTTTTTGTTGTGGAGAGTTCGTAAGTATCAGAAAACAAACTGAATTTCGATGTTTGAGGATTCAAGTTCATAATGCGACTTATTCTGTCTTGAATACTGATAATGAAGAATCAGTAAAAATACTGACAGAAAAGGGTTAGATATTGCATTTCAACTGCAAGTAATGACTCAGACTTACATCGGTTTTCATCATGTTAGCTCAAGTTAAAGAGGCACTCCTCTTGTCATGCGGGTCTGCATAGCTAATTAAAAAAAACTTGATCTTCTAAGTCTTGATTATTTATGAATCTTACCGTGTTTCGAGGGTCTATTTTGCTAACAGAATAATTCTAATAAGAACTTGAGTACTGTTGCGTCGGCTAAGCAGGCTTACTATATTTACTATCACAAACAGTGTAGTATATGTAAATAGATTGGCTAAAAGTCCACAGATAAGAGGAGAAACGTGTTCATGAAGAAGGTATTGACAATTTGTACTGTGCTGGTTGCGCTATGTTGTCTCGTAGTGTACGCCGGCAATGGAATCACTGTGGTTGATCGCGGCAACGTGGAAACGAAAGCCGCGCCAGTCACGAAGGCCGAAACCGAAGTTATAAAGACTGAAGTAGTTAAGGCCGAAACTATGTCTGCCGAAGAGCAGGAAGAGCTCGCGAGAAAAGCTGCTGAAGCGGCAGCTTGGGAGACTCCCGGCGAACTCGAGAGCTTGTGGCAGAATGTGCTTGCCGCCAAGAGAAGCGGCAATCTTGATGCTTTCAAACAGGCTATTACCGCTTATGAAGCGGCGGAAGAGCGTCTGGGCCGCCCGGGTTCCGGAACTCTGGATGCTTGTGATGACTGCCTTACACCCAATACCGCTCTGGGCGTGATTGGAACGACTGCATGGTACACCGTCAATGGCGTCTTTACTTCCGAAGGTAAGTGGTATGCCAGCTTTACCGGCGAAGTTGGTGCGACCTATCATTGGGATCTTTGTGATCCCGGTTCTGCGACC
>JAHIZR010000421.1 GCA_018814465.1 bacterium
AAAGACTCACTCCGATTTCCATCCCATGTGTTGTTTTTTTACAGAAAGAGCCTCCATTCTTGGAGGCTCTCTGTAAATAGTGAGTCTTTTGTTACGCAGTTAATCCACCGTTATGCCCTCTTCCCTGTACTCTCGGAGTTTGTTGCGGAGGGTGCGGATGGAAATGCCCAGGGATTCGGCGGTGCGGGTGCGGTTGTTTTCATTGAATTGAAGCGCGCGGAAGATGGCGGCCTTCTCGATATCCTTCAGGCTGGCTTGCGCGGAAGCATCCAGTGTGAAAGCAGGCGAGTCTTTGCTGCCGAGCTCATCCAGATAGAGGTGCTTAGGCTGAATCGCATTTTCATTGCACATAATCACGGCGCGCTCCATCTTGTGCTGCAATTCGCGGACATTGCCCGGCCAGATGTACTGCATGAGCTGTTCCATCGCGCGCGCGTCGATCTCGGTAATTTGCTTACCGTATTCCTGCGCATACAAACCAACATAATAATTGACCAGCAGCGGCACATCATCCATACGCTCGGATAAACTCGGCAAGTGAATCGGGCAGACATTCAGACGATGAAAAAGATCTTCGCGGAAATTGCCCTCCTTGATTTCCTTCGGCAGGTCGCGATTGGTGGTGGCAACGATCCGGATATCAATCTTAATCGTGTCACGACCGCCGACCTTCTCGAATTCCCGTTCCTGCAGGACGCGCAGGAGTTTCGCCTGCATGCCGGTGGACATCTCGCTGATTTCATCCATCAGAAGCGTGCCGCCGTTAGCCAGCGCGAAGCGGCCTTCCACGGTTTTGATGGCTCCGGTAAACGCTCCCTTTTCGTGGCCGAAGAGTTCCGATTCCATCAGAGTGTCGGGCATGGCCGCGCAGTTCACCTTAATGAAGGGACCCGTGCGGCGGGGACTGTTTTCATGCAGAGCCCGCGCGATCAGCTCCTTTCCGGTTCCACTTTCCCCGGTAATCAGCACCGTCGCCTTGGTCGGGGCGATCATCTGCAGCGATTCCAGCACCTTCATCATGCCATTGGAACAGCCGATGATGCTGTCGAACTGGAATTTGGAGCCTAATTCTCGTCTGAGATTGTGATTTTCGGTTCGCAGCTTTCTGGATTCGAAAAGCTTTTGAATACGTATCAGGAGTGTTTCCTGGGGGAAGGGTTTTTCGAGGAAGTCGGCGGCGCCGTCTTTAATAGCGGAAACAGCCTCGGGCACACTGCCGTATTGAGTCATCATAAGGACATCGGTGCCGGGGAAATTATCCCGTATTGCTCGCAAGAGCTGCGGTCCGGACATTTTCGGCATCCGAATGTCAGTTATCACTACATCATAGGGATCGTTCTCGGATATCAACTCCAAAGCTGACTGCCCGTCTTCACAGGCATCAACATGAAATCCCCGGCGCTTCAGGGTTTGGCTAATCCAGTCACGAAAGTGAAACTCATCATCAACAACAACTATTCGTCCTTTGGCCATGCGACTAACTCCTTGTTTTCACAAGATTGGGGCGCTACCTTCAAGCAACTTCTTATAGTATAAAAGGGAATTTGTTGGTAAGACACGATCTGTTCATAAATTATGTAGCAGTTCAGATTGTCTCAGGATCGGTCAGGATATAGTAAATAGATTCTACTATAGCAAATATACTTCTAACTCTTTGTGGATTTTGTTGTTAGAAAGATATTCGCGACGGGATAAATATAAGGAATGAAAATGCCTTTGTCAAGCACTATTTGCCGAGGGCAACTGTTGCCGATAGTCGACTGAATTCATGTTTTTCTTGCATCTCTCCCCAAGTTTCGGTATCTTATAACTCAATAATAACCTTTTGAATATTAAATAGATGGAACTCCCAATCATCCGTATTCGCGGCGCTCGCGAACATAATCTGAAGGACATAAATGTCGATCTGCCTCGACATCGGCTGGTAGTAATCACCGGCATTTCGGGGTCAGGGAAGTCCTCTCTTGCCTTTGATACGCTTTATGCGGAAGGCCAGCGCCGTTATGTGGAGTCGTTATCAGCCTACGCTCGGCAGTTTTTGGGATTGATGGAGAAGCCGGATGTAGATTCCATCGAAGGCCTCTCCCCTGCAATTTCGATTCAACAGAAGGCCGGAATTCGCAATCCACGTTCAACTGTCGCAACGGTGACTGAGATCTACGATTATCTGCGCCTGCTGTATGCGCGCATCGGTCATCCGCACTGTCCAAACTGCGGTAAACCGATTCAGCGGCAATCGGCGCAGGAAATCGTCGACGCTCTGCTTAGGCTGCCGGAAGGGACAAAACTACAGCTGCTCTCACCGCTGATCGTGGGCCGGAAGGGTGAATATCGCGAGCTGTTTGAAAACATTCAGCGCGACGGCTTTGTGCGGGTGCGAGTCGATGGAGAAATTCACTCACTCGACGAAGCAATCAAGCTCGATAAGCAGCGCAAACACACGATAGAGGTTGTCGTTGACCGTCTGGTGATCAAGCCCGGACTGCGGACACGGCTGACCGATTCCGTGGAAACCGTTCTGCGGCTTTCGAGCGGACTGCTGATCGCTGCGATTGAGGGTAAGAAGGAGCAGGTTTACTCTGAACGATTCGCCTGTCCCGACTGTCATATTTCCATTAGTGAGATTGAGCCGAGGTTGTTTTCTTTTAACAGTCCTTTCGGCGCCTGCGAATCCTGCAGCGGCTTGGGTTTCAAAATGGAAATCGATCCCGATCGCATCGTTCCCAATCCGGACTTGACTGTGGAAGAAGGCGCGATTAACAGTCTGACCGGCAACATGGAGAGCTGGACTTGGAACATGGTCGAATCGGTGGCGTTGAAGTTCAAGATTCGGCTGGATGTTCCCTGGCGCAAGCTGTCCGCGGAGCATCGCAAGATTTTGCTGTACGGTTCAGGCAAAAAAACCGTGGATTTTGTTTGGGAATCGGAGCGTTCCCGCTTCGAGCACAGCAGCCGCTGGGAAGGCGTCATTCCCAACCTGATGCGCCGCTATAAGCAGACCACATCTACGCACATCCGCGAGTGGATCGAGGATTTCATGGGCAACATCCCCTGCCCTGCCTGTCAAGGATTGCGGCTGCGCCCGGAAGCATTATCTATACTGATTCAGGGCATGAATATCTCGCAAGTCGCGGATCTTTCCATTCGCCGCGCGCATGAGATGTTTGCGAAGCTGGAACTGCCCCCGCGCGAAGGTCTGATTGCCAAGCAGATTCTGAAAGAAATTCAGCAGCGGCTGACTTTTCTGGTGGATGTCGGACTTGATTATCTGACTCTGGGACGGGCGGCAGGCACATTATCGGGAGGTGAGGCCCAGCGGATTCGTCTGGCAACGCAAATCGGCTCGCAACTGACGGGAGTACTCTATATACTGGATGAGCCTTCGATCGGCCTGCACCAACGCGACAACAATCGCCTGATTCAAACGCTGCTCCGGCTGCGCGATATCGGCAACACCGTAATTGTGGTTGAACATGATAAAGAAACCATTCTTTCGTCCGATCATATTGTTGACTTGGGTCCTGGAGCGGGCCGCCATGGCGGGGAGGTAATCGCGGAAGGGAATCCAGAGGAAATTGCCAGGAACACCCAATCCTTGACCGGGCGGTTTCTATCAGGCAAAGAAACGATTGATATTCCCGAGACTCGCCGCACGGGTAATGATAAGTTCATTTCGATTAAAGGCGCAACCGGAAACAATCTGAAAAGCATCACGGTTGATTTTCCGTTGGGAACATTCACAGTGGTTACGGGAGTTTCCGGTTCCGGAAAATCGACCTTGATTAATGAAACGCTCTATCGCGCGCTCGCACAAAAGATCTATAGCGCGAATGAACCGCCGCTGGCTTACAAATCACTGACCGGAACGGGCAATGTTGATAAAGTGGTGAATATCAATCAATCCCCGATTGGCCGGACGCCCCGCTCGAATCCCGCCACCTATACGGGACTATTCGCCGGCATTCGTGATATTTTCAGTCAGCTTCCCGAAGCGAAAATGCGCGGCTATAAGCCGGGACGGTTTTCCTTCAATGTCAAGGGTGGCCGCTGTGAGAATTGTGCGGGTGATGGTATCATCAAGATCGAAATGCATTTCCTGCCCGATGTCTATGTTCCCTGTGAAGTCTGTCACGGTCATCGCTACAACCGGGAGACGCTTGAAGTTCGCTACAAAGGCAGATCCATTGCCGATGTGCTGGAGATGACGGTCTCCGAAGCGCGCGAGTTTTTTGAGTCCTTGCCGAAGATTTCCCGCAAGCTGAAAACGCTGGAGGAAGTCGGACTCGGTTATATTCGACTCGGTCAGCAAGCGACAACGCTTTCCGGTGGTGAAGCGCAGCGCGTGAAACTTGCGACGGAACTATCGCGAGTCGCGACCGGGCAGACTATCTACATCCTCGATGAGCCGACAACCGGTTTGCATTTTCACGATATTAGACTTCTGTTAACAGTTTTACACAAATTGGTTGACCGCGGCAATACGGTCATTGTTATCGAACACAATCTGGATGTGATCAAGACGGCGGATCATGTAATTGATCTGGGTCCGGAGGGCGGCGATGACGGCGGACTGGTTATCGCACAGGGAACACCGGAAGCGGTCGCCCGTGTAAAGAGCAGCTATACCGGTCAGTATCTGTTGCGCGAACTTGCTTCTGATGGCAGGGAAATATCTAACGGTAAAGTAAGACCGCCTAAGGCTATCTCGCAGAGTATCAAGAAAACGACAAAGAAGACTGCTTCCGGTAAACGAAAGGCTCGCGCATGATTCGACTGCTGCTCTGTTGTTTGGTGCTCACATCCAGCTTGTATAGCTTTGATGTTCAGAATGCGCGTGATATCATTAACGAAATCGGATCAGACGCTTATGCGGGGCGTCGTCCCGGGCATCCGGGAGGCATAAAAACTGAGGATTATCTCGCAGCCAAGCTGCAAGAGTACGGTTTGAAGCCGGCCGGCCGGAACGGCTTTATGCAGGAAGTTCCGATGCTGGTGACGCGCGAAGAGTCGGCAGCGCTGACCCTGATGAATCACGAACTGGGGAAGATTCCACTTGTTCAAGGCGCTGATTTTTCGGTTGTGACCAACAGCGGATCGGGTTCGTTCATGGCAAATGTCGTCATTGCGGGCATGGGCTATAATCGTCCCGACAAAGGCCGCGATGACTACGGTGATCTCGACTGCCAAAATCGCATCGTTGTTATTCTTCGCGACTTTCCCGACAGTCCTTACAGTTTTCAGGAAGACCACAGCCGGGGTCGCACACTCGCATGGGCTAAGGAGAAAGGCGCGGCGGCGGTGATTTGGTATGACAGGTCAATCCCTGTGCAGGGAGCAGCGATACTGGAACAGGACTATGATCCGAATCTGCCGATGTTTTATATCGGTGATCAAGTTTTAAGTCTGCTCTTAGACGGCAGCGGTTATTCGCTGAAAACATACAAGAGCGAACTGAAGAAACAGCCCATCCCTATCGATACCGGCTACGAAATGTGGGTCAGTGTGAGAACCAGAAAGCTCTCCAATGTATCAGCGCGCAACGTAGTGGGAATAGTCTA
>JAHIZR010000422.1 GCA_018814465.1 bacterium
CACATCCGCAACGCCCTTCATGGGTTTTAATCTCGGATCCACCAAGCTGCGTCAGGCTTGGACCGGAGAGTTGCGGAAATACATCTTCGAATCGCCCCTCGTTCGCCTCATGAAAGATCACGGTTATCGCGACGTATACGAGGAAGGCCGTATCGCCGACGGACCTCTTTCTCCGCGCAGCATCTTCATCCTCCGCTACTACGATGAAGTCTCGGAATCCTTCGGCGGCGGCAAGCAATTGGAGGTGGAACACTTCGCCGAGCGTTTGGGCGAACTGATCGCGGAAGTCCGCGATAAGACATGTGTTTCTGCTTCCGACAGAAAGAATTTCCGCGTCTATCTCATCGCCCATTCCATGGGCGGACTGATCTGCCGCTGCTTCCTGCAGAATCCCCGGATCAGCAGCCCTGCCCTTAAACAATGTGTTGATAAGGTTTTCACCTACGCCACGCCGCATAACGGCATTGATCTTCGTCTCCTCGGGAACGTCATGTCTTGGGCTACCGAGAATACCATCGACAACTTCAATCGCAAGCACATGGCGCGGTATCTCGCTCTAAAAAAGTCAGCCCGGACACCTAAAGTCCCGGATCGCGTCGACTATCTGGACGGCAAATTCCCCGCGGAACGTTTCTTCTGTTTGGTTGGTACAAACGCTAAAGACTATCCTGCGGGCTTCGGTCTTGCCAATGATCTCGTCGGTCCTCTCAGCGATGGTCTGGTGCGCATCGACAATGCCGCCGTGCATGCTGCTCCGCGCGCGCATGTTCATCGCAGTCACAGCGGCCCCTACGGTATCGTCAATTCTGAAGAAGGCTACAATAACCTTGTTCGCTTCCTGTTCGGAGATCTTCGTGTGGAAGGCAGATTACTCATCAAAAAAGTCTCTCTGCCCCCCGAGATCCAGAAGCTTAAAGATAAAGGCAAGGCCATCCGCGCATCCTATCATTTTGAAAGCGTCGTCCGCGTTCGTGGGAAACGATGGGATCTGCACCGTCGGACAACCGCCGACAATTCCGCGATCTTCCGCACCTATGCGGACCTTTTCGAAAGGGAGGAGGGGCCTCGTTCTCCGTTCCTCTTCACACTTTATCTGAGCAAGGATACCTGGGCGAAAACCAATCCCCGCCGCCGCGATCTTGCTTTCAGCCTTGAACTCGGAGTCATGGTTCCCGAATACGAAGTCGACGGCTTTCTCTTTTTGGATCACCATTTCGAGGGCGGTTACATCTATCGCGACACACTGATTGTGAAAGTTACCCCTCCCCAGAACTCCAAAGACAGGATAAGGCTTCAATATCGCTTCGAATCGAGCTCTTCAGGCGATGAGTGGCAACTCGCCTCGCTGCAGAAGTCCGGCAGTTCATTAATGCTGACCATCCCCATCGTCACCCGGCATACTCCCGGGATTGATGCTGTAATTCAAGCAAAAATAGACTCATGGAATGAGTCTCCTCGATAAAAGACCTATAGACTTTGAACTTGACATTAAGAGGCAACATTATTAAATTTAAGAATGTACGAAAGTTCACAACTTTGCTGTGCTTTTTGCTTCGCAATTGCATCTATCTACAATAAAGCGATTAATCAAAGGATCAAAACATGACCTCAAACAAACTGGTTATGGATTGGGTAGACAGCGTCGCCCAAATCACTCAACCTGATGAAATTTACTGGTGGAATGGCTCCGACGAAGAATATGAACGCATGTGCGCTGAGATGGTCAAGCGAAAAGAGTTCATCCCCCTGAATAAAAAAAACTGGCCGGGATGCTACCTTTATCGTTCCGACCCTACTGACGTTGCCCGCACGGAAAAAGTTACTTATATCTGTTCTGAGCGGCAGGAAGATGCCGGTCCGACCAATAACTGGCTGTCCCCGGCGGATGCTGAGAAACAGATTCTCCCGTGGTACAGAGGTGCCATGAAGGGACGCACCATGTATGTTGTCCCCTATATCATGGGTCCTGTCGGTGGTGCTTCCAGCAAGGTCGGATTTGAAATAACCGATTCTCTGTATGTCGCACTCAATATGAGAATCATGACCCGCAGCGGTAGAGTCGCTCTTGATCAGCTCGGCGATTCCGACGATTTCGTCAAAGGCATGCACTCGCTCGGCGACCTCAAACCTGAACACCGCGCGGTCGCCCATTTCCCCGAACGCAAGGAAATCTGGTCCGTCGGCACCGGTTACGGCGGCAATGCGCTGCTTGGCAAGAAGTGTCACGCTCTCCGTATCGCCTCCGCGCAGGCTCGTGACGAAGGCTGGCTGGCTGAACATATGTTGATTCTCGGTCTGGAAAGTCCTGAAGGCGATCTGCATTACATCGCCGCTGCTTTTCCGTCCGGATGCGGTAAAACCAATCTCGCCATGCTCATCCCGCCGGAATCAATGCCGGGGTGGAAAGCATGGACTGTGGGCGATGATATTGCCTGGATGAGATTCGGCGAAGATGGCCGCCTCTGGGCAATTAATCCCGAAGCCGGCTTCTTCGGCATTGCCCCCGGTACTGGTGAAGACACGAATCAGAATGCAATCCTTTCCGTTAAATCGAATTCCTTCTTTACGAATGTCGCTCTGACCGAGGACGGCGGCGTTTGGTGGGAGGGACTTACCAAAGAAGCTCCCGCAACCTTGACGGACTGGCTGGGTCGTCCCTGGAAGCGCGGTTCTTCTGAGAAAGCCGCCCATCCCAACTCCCGTTTTACGGCTCCCGCCAAAAACTGTCCTTCCATCTCTCCCCATTGGGAAGATCCTCAAGGTGTGCCGATTTCCGCGATTCTCTTCGGCGGTCGTCGCAGTCATCTGACACCGCTGGCCCTTGAAACTTTCTCTTGGAATCACGGTGTCCTCATGGGTGCTTCCGCTGGCAGTGAGACGACTGCCGCCGCTACCGATAATAAGATGGGAACGCTCCGTCATGATCCCATGGCCATGCTGCCGTTCTGCGGCTATCATATGGGTGATTATTTCAAGCACTGGATTGAAATCGGCAAACGCTCAGACAACCTCCCCAAGATTTTCAGTGTCAACTGGTTCCGCCTTGATGAAAACGGCAAGTTTATCTGGCCGGGCTTTGGTGAGAACATGCGCGTCCTGAAGTGGATCGTCGAACGTTGTAAGGGCAGGGCGGGGGCTAAAACAACTCCCATCGGCTATATTCCCGCTGCCAAGGACCTTCACACCAGCGGCTTAAACATGGACATCACCAAGCTCGAAGGCATCCTTGATGTGGACAAGAATCTTTGGCGTGAAGAAATCAAGGGAGCTGAAGAGTATTTTAAAACCTTCGAAGACAAATTCCCGCAAGATCTGACTCAGGAGCTTAACGACCTGAAGAAGCGGCTGAGCTGAGCCCAATTCACTGCAACAAACAATCAGGGCCGATACTAAATAAGTATCGGCCCTGTTTTACTTCTGTCCTTTTGGAAACTTATCTCTTTCATTTACTAATAGACCGACTCTATGAATCGAGGGATTCAAACGAGCCGGGCCAAGCAGTTTTTGACTACTATGCAACACCCTCCCGGGTGTTGCAGCATGCGGTTGTCGAGTGCAACCTCACCCTGAATCCCATTCCCCGCCGAGGCACTCGTCCCCGGGTGCCCGAAAACCTGAATCCCATTCCCGCCGAGGCACTCGTCCCCGGGTGCCCGAAATCTTCCGCCGAGCCTATCTATTATCATTCAGCATTAACTCTGAGTTATATCAACCGCTTGAGCTTGACGATGCACATAAACTCATCATCCTTGCGCGAAACCTTCAGCGACACTATCGAGTCCACATGACTGAATATCTCACGCAACTCTAAGTAACCGAAATCTCGGGCTTTAATGTCGTTAATGCTTGTGATTGCATCGCCGACCTTAATACCCTGTTCATCCGCCGGTGAATTCCGAACGACGCAACTGACTCTAAAAGAGCCGTCCTTTTGCTTCAACAGCCCCAAACCAGCGGTATTGAGTTCATAATGCCGGTTGAAGCCTAAGTTCGGCTTCATATGGATCCGCTTGCCGACGTAATCCAAGGCTGCATCGAAGCGCTGGATAATATCATGTCCTAACATCCCGTTCTGACCTAATACCACTGCGGTACCGAACTCTTCTTCAGTTACATATCCCCCGACTACATCCTCGAATGAGAAAGGCCCCAATTGCAGTTGCCGGACGCGACCGCATTGAATTTTCATTTCCCCGCCCATCGCTTCACCGCGAAATTCAATCGTTTGATCCGGCATGCTAATGCGGTCGCTCGAAAAAGGGAAGAGCAGGAGGGGGATCTCGGGAACTCCGGTATCATATAGCAATGTAATAGGTAAGACGTCTCCTGATTCAAGCATGAGAGTTGCCTTCACTACGGGAATCCCGGAGGAGAATTCGATGGGGAATTCAACTGCGCCTGTATCCGGCTTATAGCTGGCAGGATCGAATAAGCTGATCGCTGATTTATCATAGTCGATCTCGACGACTGATCCCATCAACGTACCGCCGATGATGCCGTCGACCGCTAAGCCGCTGAAATTGTTTTCCCTGTCTTCCAGCACAAGCAGCTGCTGGTCGGCGAATGCTGCTCCGTGAAGCGATAAACGGACTCCGGTGGCGATGTTCGCGAGCTTGGTTCCCTCTTTGCCGCCGCCGCCTAAGTCCACTTTGCCGGTATAGGTCAGCTTGAGTGAGTCCGCAATATCTCGATTGAACAGAATAACTCCCGGAAGTCCGAATCCCGTATCAAAGATCAGATCTACCTCCCGGCTGCCGTCGATTTCCACTTGCAGAACGATATGATCCGACATTCTCGTGAACGGGATATCCAGGGCCGAGTGTCCGTTGTCGAACGCCGCTTCGGGAATTTCCACACTCAACTGCGCGACGGAGTTCGTAGTGATTATTAGCATTCCGGTCGCACAACAGAGGAACAATAGATTCAATAGAGATCTTTGCATTTTTCTCTGCCCAAATTAAGTTTCTGCATCACTTTAAAGCTTTAGATAGGTTGAATATCTATCCGGTTGCATTTCTGGCCAACCAATCGTAGTTTATTGATGTCCTTTCGATTCGCAATTAACTATCTCGTGAGTCTTC
>JAHIZR010000423.1 GCA_018814465.1 bacterium
CGCATGGAAATCGCCGGAACGAAAAACACAAACAGCAGCGGAACGATGCCGAACAAGGTTCGCATGTTCGCCTGATTCATTAAAAACAGATTGCTGGTAAAAAAGTACCCCGCAATCAGGAGGAAGAAAGTGATGACAATGTAGGCGGCGGGAGAGTCGAAATAAGATCGGAACTCGCGCCTGCCGATACTTAAAATGTTATGCATATCCTGTACTGAACAGTTATTGCTGAATGTGGATAAATAAATTGATTAGGCTGCGGTAAGCTTGTGGAAGACTTCTTCCAGACTCTGAGTTTCAGGAATCATTTCCAGCAGCACCCAGTTTTCGCGAACCGCGAGATTGAAGATCGCTTCGCGAATGTCCTGTCCCGGCGCGCTGTCAATACGCAGGCGAACCTCGCCGGAATGACCCGGTATCGCGCGCACATCTTCAACGGAGGATAGCGATTTGACTTTGGCAGTTGCATCAGAAGGACCGGACTTCATCGTTACCATCAGCACCGTCCGGCCTTCCAGACCGGCTTGCAGCTTCTCGGGCGTATTGTCCGCAACAACCTTCCCGGCATTAATGATGACGATCCGGTCGCAAGTCGCCTGAACTTCCGATAAAATGTGAGTAGATAAGATTACCGTTTTCTCCCGGCCCAACTCTTTGATCAGAGTGCGAATCTCAGCAATCTGGTTCGGATCAAGTCCGGCGGTCGGCTCGTCGAGAAACAGATAGGCCGGGTCGTGGATGATCGCCTGCGCGAGTCCAACGCGCTGACGAAATCCTTTCGACAATTGGCCGATGTCTTTGTGTAAAACACTGCTCAAACCACAGCGGCTGATTACTTCCTTGATGCGGCTCTTGCGGCTGCTCGTTGGAAGCTTGCGCAGTGTCGCTACGTACTCGAGGTAATCCAAAACATTCATGTCCTGATAGACCGGAGCCATTTCCGGCAGGTAGCCGATCTTCTCGCGAATCTCCAGCGAATGCTCTTCCATATCCTGACCATCGACCATGATCGTCCCGGAGGTGGGAGGCATGTACCCCGTGATCATGCGCATTGTCGTCGTCTTACCGGCACCATTGGGACCAAGAAATCCCAAGATCTGGCCTGAAGGTACGGACAAATCCACACCGTCAACGGCCATGACCCCGCCGTAAGACTTACAGACTTGTGAAAGTTCGATCATTCACGCTTTCCTGTGCTTGTTAAGTTGTTATGTGGATGATGTATTGTTTTCTACCAAGAGTATACTCAAGCAATTATCTAAGGTTCCCCTCCGATTTAATGAAGTTACAAATGCACTAATTTCCCATGATAAATACTTAGCTAATAATTTACAATTACTTATGTGGAATGAATTTTGATTACATTTGAGCAAGATCAACGCGAATCTCATAAATCGGGTCTCCTTGCTCAAACAAAACCTCTTCAGTATAAGGTCTGAATTCGGGATGTTCCAAAGTGATGGTATGCTTGCCGAGCGGTTTAAAGATGACCCGGTTGGATGGAGTCCGCATTTCCTTCGTCCCATCGACATAGACATCCGCCCAAGGACGCACCGAAACCGCGCGGATTTTCGCTACATAGTCATAAAGATCAATATCCAGCAGGATTGTCGTATCGGGTAAGATCGTAATCAGCCGGGAAATGGGTTGATTGATTTCATCGTTCATCAGCACAATACTATGAATCCCCGACGTCAGCTCCAGCGGTCCGCTCAACGGCGTTGTACCCCATAAGGAATCCGCGATATAGACTCTTGCCCAAGGTTTGCACTGCACACGAAGGAAGCCTAACGCGCCCGGGAACACTTCGATCGGAGACTCTTCAGGTTTTCGTTCCACGGGAGGTTTTTTGACAGTATCGCGCGGCTGCGGCTTCGAGTCCGGTATCGAGACTACTTCCGAATCTGTGCGCGTCGATTCGGGAGGGACGGCAACGACTGAAGTATCAGGCAATGATAAAGTATCGGTAACTTGTGTGGTATCGATGGGAGCTGTCTGTGGTTCAGAGGATTTCTGCGGCGGCAGGAGATACCAGATGATGAATCCCGACAGGACAATGAATGCTCCCGCCAGCCACGGCATCCAATTGTGAAGATTGCCGTGCTTCCCGGCATGCTGAGCACGCTGTTCTTCAGGCGCCTCCTCATCAGCGGCTTCCTCCGGCTCGCGAGGCTTCTCTTCCTGCACCGGCAGGATGACGCTTTCCGGCGGAGGGAAAACGACGGCTTCTTCCACATAGCTGCCGGTAAGATAGTCCTCGACTTTGGTAATGGGAAGCACGCCGACGGGTGTTGTCTTCGACAGAGCCTTGTATGTTTCCGCTGCGGACTTCAGTCGATTGCCCGGTTCGCGCGCCAGCAGGGAACCTAACAGAGGAATGACAGAGGCTGGAATACAGTCGGCATGCAGACTCAAATCAGGCGGCTGATAGTTCACTACATTGCTGAAAGCCTCCCGCATTGAGTCCCCTTCGATGACTCGTTTACCCGTGAGCATCTCGAAGAGAATCAATCCCGCCGTGAACAGATCGGTATTCTCCGACAAAGCCGTCCCCAGCGCCTGTTCCGGCGACATATAAGTCGGCGTCCCCAGCACCGCCCCTTCCATCGTGACCGTCGGCTGATCCTTCAGCGTGGCGAGTCCGAAGTCCGTGATCTTCGTTTCGCCCTTCTTCGAGATCAGGATATTGTCCGGCTTCAGATCACGGTGAATAATCCCGTCGGCATGCGCCGCTTTCAAGCCTTCCAGAATACTGCAGGCGATGCTGATGGCAATTTGAGGAGGGAATTTGCCGCGATCCTTCATGAGCCTGCTCAAGGTCTGCCCCTCGACAAATTCAAGGATCAAACGAAGCTTGTCTTCATCGATCTCGAGATCAAAAATCTGGACGACATTCGGGTGGGAAATGCGCGCGATGGCGCGAGCTTCACGCTCAAAGCGGGTCCGCAGCTCCGGATCCCGCGCGTACTGCGGATGAATCGCCTTCACCAGCACTTTGCGATCAAGGCTGGTATCATACCCCTCCCAGACCGTGGCGATTCCGCTGCGGTTAATCTCGCGTGTAAGGGTCAGACGGTCATGCAGAGGTGGCATAGAAATGGACAGGAAGGATTAACGAAACAGGGGAAGCGGCGCGGTTTCGCGGGCTGCTCATCTGTTGCATTTTCGCCGGGATGTGCAGTACAAGAAATAGAAGCAGACTGGCTTAGGCTTCGGGCCCCTTCCACTCCGCAAGCTTGTAGTGGAGCCAGCGCAGCGAAACGCCCAGCGCCGAAGCCGTTTTGGTCTTGTTGCCGCTGTAGTCTTCGAGTGTTTTCAGAACGAACTCGCGTTCGTGATCTTTCAGACTCTTGGCTCCGGTCATCGGCTTGGAAACCCGTGGAATAATCAGTTCATCGGGCGTAATGTCGCGATCCCCGGCCAGGACGATCGCGCGCTCGATGGCATTCTCCAGCTCACGAACATTGCCCGGCCAGTGATACCGTTCAATGATCTTCATGGCTTCGGGGAGGATTCGCCTCTGCTTGCCTTCGACATCCTTGGAATGCTTGGCAAGAAAATGCTGAACCAGCAGCGGCAGATCGCCGTCCCGCTCGCGCAGAGAAGGCATCCGAATTGAAATCACATTCAAGCGATAGTAAAGATCCTCGCGGAAATTCCCCGACTCGACTTCCTTCGCCAACGGTTTATTTGTCGCGGAAATGATGCGCACATCCACCTTGCGGACTTCCGTGTCTCCAACCCGGCGGAATTCTCCATCCTGTAAGACCCGCAGCAGCTTCGCCTGAACCGATGGCGGGATGTCAGCGACTTCGTCAAGGAAAAAAGAGCCGCCGTCGGCGATCTCAATCAAGCCTTTCTTGTCCGACACCGCCCCGGTAAAAGCGCCTCGCTTGTGACCGAATAATTCGCTCTCCAGCAGCGTCTCCGAGAGATTCCCGCAAAACTGCGCAATGAATGGCTTATCTCGGCGCGCGCCATTGTAGTGAAGCGCGCGAGCCACGAGTTCCTTGCCGGTTCCCGACTCTCCTTCGAGCATCACCGAGATATCCGAATTAATAATCTTCGTCAACAGATCGAAGATGTCCTGCATCTTCTTCGAATTGCCGATGATCTCTTTGAATTGATAGGTGCGCTGAACTTCCGTGCGCAGTTGATAGTTCTCGTCGCGCAGGTTGCCCATCAGTCTTGCATTGTCAATGGCAATTGCACAAAGATTCGAAAACGCTTTCAGGAAGGTCAGGGATTCATTGGTGAATCCCTCGCGCCGGTTGCGGCTGTCCAGATAAATCGCGCCGACAATCCGTCCGCGCAGGATAAAAGGCACCGACATCACCGCGTGAATCTGGTTGAAGATGACCGACTCCGCGCCCGCGAAGCGAGGATCGGTCTGAGCATCAATCGTCAGCACGCCTTGCTGAGATTCAATCGCTCCCAAGACGATCGAGCGGCTGATTTCCTCTTTCGACAACGCCGCCTCCGGCGCAATATTGCGCGCCGTGCGAACCGAAATCTCCTTCTCATTCGAAGGATCTGTCAAAACGAGAAATCCGCGCTCAGCGGTTACGGTCTGTATCGCGATATCCATGATTCGTTCCAGCAGCGAATCGATATCCGATATCGTATTCAATACCTGCGCGATATCATACAGAGCCTGCAGCTGTTCTGCCGGCAGCGTTGCGGGAGCGGGCAAACCGCTTCCCGATTGCATTGCAGTGAGGTTAGTAGTCATTGTCTTCTCTGCGATAGAGGTCGCCTGAGTGAAGTCCACTCGTATAAAAGTGACGAAAGTAGCCGGGGATGCCTGTGCCTGAATCTCCCTCATTGTTGTAGAGGGTCAGGTAGATTGCATACCAAAACTCGGAGTTTCCGGCGGCATCCTGGACCTTGTCGGTCGGGAGAAAAGCCACCGTGTCTGTGATACTGATTCCAACCGTATCCCAGATCGGGAATACTCCCCTTAAATAAAGCGTTAATCCGAAATGAGAATAGCCCGGCGTAGGCGGATCCCACGATACTCGCGGAAGGGAGCCTTCCATCTCTGTGATGGGATTCTCTTGGGGAGGAGGACTCACCAATGTGGGGATCATTGACACGGACCATTGTTCAATATAGGTGCTGGCGCTGGCGGTCGCCCCTGAATCGTCCATAATATAGACCGTGAAGTTGTACCGCGTCAAATCCGGTGGAAGGTCATCCTGATAGCCGCGATAATAAAAGACTTGCCGGTTCGGATCGCTGATAAGATAGCCGCGCAGCTCCTCGCCGTCAGAATAGACAGGAAAACGCTCATCCGACACAATATTGTTATCAACATCGCTGAACAAGCATACCAGCTCATACTCGCTCACCGGATCCAGTTCATGATGCCAGTAATGGGTAGTCGCATAGAAAGTATCGATCTGTGGAGGAGAATTCTCGGGCTGCGGTGCGACCCAGCCAATCGACTTCGGATCATAAGGATTATCGCGTTCGGGAGACCACTGGCAGCTTGCGATCAATGATACCAGCAGAGCTAATAAGACTACACGCCGCATGCTTCCTCCTTGACTGTAATGTACTAAAATATGGAATATCTGCATGCATTTCAAGCGAACGCGCACACTTTGTGCACAAAGATTCCAATTAGTACCAAAAAAGTCGCCGGTGCAAACCGGCGACTGTCTCTTCTAACCTTATCCTGCTGGCTACTTCATTAATACCAGCTTCTGAGTTTCGACAAAGCTGCCATTATATTCAATATTAAGCAAATAGACACCGGAGGCAAGCCCGTTGCCATCAAATCCGACTGTATGATATCCGCTGTCCAGCCTTCTATTCAGCGCGATTCCCACTTCGCGGCCTAAGATATCATAAACAACCATCCGCACATGTCCGGATTGGATCAGCTCGATTCGGACTGTAGTCGTCGGATTGAACGGATTCGGAAAAGCCGCTGAAATAAGCATATTCGCCGGAAGCAACGATACCGGCACATCGTCAGGTATTCCGATGTACTCATAACGACCGACATCCGGCAGATCGTTATCATTCGGATTTTCATCAATCTGGGGATCGCCTGCCTCGCGGCAAGGAGAGTTCTCCAAAAGATTGTAGTAATCTTCTACATCCGCATGCGATGCCCAAATCCCTTCTTCCCCTTCCATCGCAAAGCCCGGATCCTGATCCGTTATGACTTCAATCTCAGTTACACCCGGCGGCAGATCGCTGGGCGAGTTAAAGCCTCCGGCCTCGCCAAACCGGTAATCGATCGCAGGAGTCAATAGATCATGCCCCGGAATCTCCGGAGACGCTTCCGACACCATGGACGCCGACATCTGCGCATACCAACGAAGTGAATACTCTACCTCTAAAAGCGCACTGCCGACAATGTAAGGAATGGAGGATTCTCCGACACCGCTGCATCTGATTGCCGTACTGTTGACCGTCATCATTACATCATTATTCGCTTTGACGGCAACCGGTATGCGTAGCCCCGAAGGATCCTGAACAGCAATATCGATTGTTGATTTTATAACCTGAACATTGCTCTCAAGCACGGGTTGGACACAATGTACGCCGTACGCATAGTAACCGGAGTTGGTCGTGACCTTAACAACACATTCCTCTAATACATTATTTGCCCGTCTTCCAGGCCGCCCCAAATTGACTCCAATCGATGTGTTCGGCACCAGCCAAAGCTGGATCGCATTCTCCCGCAGGAAAAGTCCGCCGGAAACATCGACATCAAGTCCCATCGCCGACCGGTCATGCGGACCAGCTTGCGTATCCGATCTCGTTCCGTCAATCTGAATTAGATTTCGATCCAGGAAACTGAAATGCTCAGGTTCTACGGCCAGATTCAAGCTTTGCAGAGTTACCACTCGCGATGTCGAGCCGCAGGTTAAGAAGCTGTTATCCCAAGCTTCGATGCGGCCCCCAAGCATTTCGATACTGTAGTCACGTGAAATAAAATCACAATTATGGATGCGCAGTTTCGAGTTTTCCGCAAGAACAATTCCCGATGCTACATCAACGGACTCCTCGATGACCACATAGGACAATGTATCCCAGTCATTCGAATGCATTAAATTCCTGAAATAAAACCCCATCCAATCCTTGCACGGCCTGATGACAATCGGAGCGGCAGCCGTTCCGTTACAACTCAGTTCTCCGTCAACAAAGAAATAGTCCGTCGTACTGAACTCGATTTGTACACCCTCATCTATGGTGAGAGTTTCCCCCGCTTCCACCCAAATTGCGGATTCAACAAAAACTCTCGACCCAGCATTCCATTTCCCGGAAACGGGGCCGCGTACAATTACGTCCGCACTATAGGCCGAGGCAACTATGCCGAAGCTGAGCGCGATAATCCATAGCCATTGTCTCTTCATAACCACCTCAATCGCTGTGATTGGGTTAGGGAAGTCGGCTGGGGGTTCAGGTGCGTAAATACTCTAAAGCGGTGCATCGAATGACCCCAAAAGGTCAGTTGCTATGACTGATTTTCAGTCGTGAGTTGCTGCAAAATGCGAACCCTTCATCTCACACTGAAATGAAACAAGGCGAACGCAACTTATTATTTATGTTAAGATTGAATATAATCCGAGTGCTTCAGTTATACTCGGCTAATTCATAATATAATCCCGATACAAGGCAATGTCAATAACATATATCATTTCCTGAGCATCTGTAGTCTAAAGCATTTACTGCTTATCTTTAATCAAATCAATTATTTCCATAGGCTCGGGAAATCTTCCTTCGGATAATTTTGAGAATAGGAGGACACCGTCTTTACGAACTTCAAATGCGCCCCCGCCTGACTTAATGAGTTCTGGTTTTGGATATCCTGCTTTTTCAATAGCTTCGGCCAAACTGACCGCCTGCGGATCATAGTTTCAGACAACACAAAACTCTATGGACAATTTCATGGATTATCTCCTTGTTTTCTTTACTCGCAATTGACCTGCCGCCCGGCTATTCAGAAAGCTTCATCGTACCGATCGTTAGACGATCCGGCACTGTTGAAAGTGCCCGCAACACACCGGCAACAATTTCTTCACAGGTTAACCAACGCCAGCCGGCACCCGATTGCATCTTGCCTAAATAAAGTTCCGTGATCTGTATTCCAGTGCCAGCCAGCTCGCGGCGTAACGCCTTCGTATAGATCTGCAAGGAGGCGTTGCTTGCCGCGTAAGCGACAGATTCACGCTCCGGCTCAAGGGCGCTGCTGCCGGAAATGATTACGGCTTGTCCGCCGCCGGTCTTTTTCATCATCGGCATGACAAGCTGAAAACAATTCACGAATCCAAAAAAATTCGCGCTCATCACACGAGACAGCTCTGACTCGGTAACTTCGGATGCGCTTTCGTTCGAAACAACTCCCACGTTGTAGATAAAAACATCGAGCCGCTTTGACCAAACGCTGAATTCGCGAAAAGCTTCTAAAACCGAGGCGGAGTCCGTAACGTCCGCCCGAAAGGAAGCGGCATCCACTCCCCAACCGATCAAACGCTGCATGAGCTGATCGAGTTTCTTCTCGTTGCGGGACATCAGCCCGGCTTTCCCCGCCTTTGGAATCAGGCTTCGATAGATCTCGATCATATCAGCTGAAACACCTGCGATGAGCGATGTCTTGGCGCTGAAGTCTAAAGGTTCCAACCGAAGCCTGCCTGTGTTTCAAAGCGATTTTTAGACCTCGATTCTTCAATCTGAGTTCCACTTGCATAGAGTATTAAGCCCGGCAGCACTTCCCATGTCACCCGCACTCCTTTTCGTGTCGTTCGCTCAAACTCGCCGGCGAGGAAGGGATACTCTTGATCATTACCTTCAAATCCGGGAATATTGATATCACCTCCCACATTCACGAAACTTCCATCATGCGTATAATAGTTCGCCCCATGATTCTGTCGCGAGTAATGCAGCGTGACTTGTACTGGATAAAACGTTCCCCGCACCTCCGTCGTGATGAACTCGCTGTTCGGTTCGCGTGTATAGCCCAGCGGCGACGTCCAATGGGAATAGGTATTGGTCTCGAAGAAATGCGTATAGACAAAGGGGCGAATCTTGGTATACTCCACTCTGCCGTCGAACTTCTCCCAGAACGGCCGCGGCACAATCCCATGCATTCCAACGGTGTAAGCCGATTTGTTATTCCCGGTTGACTTGAACAGATCACCTACCACAACATCATCCATCAGCAGCTCACCGTAGAGCTTCAATCCCGCAATCGGTCGCCATTTGAAATCCGCCGCCAACAGCAGATTATCCTTATCATCGTTCGAGTGCTGCACACTGTAGAGCCAGTTCAGCGGTGTTAAATAACTCAACTGCAATCCCCGGTCGCCATAAATCACACCCTGCGA
>JAHIZR010000424.1 GCA_018814465.1 bacterium
CTTGGTTTGATAGTTGAAATGCTCAGCGCCTGCATTTTGATTCAGAATGACATCCGCCGCGTAATAGTCCAAGTGAGCATAATCATCGATAACCAATACAGGACATCCAAGTTCGGAAACCGCCTTTTGATAGTCTGAATCGAACCGGTATCCATCCAGTACAATCCACACCGCTTCTAGTTTCCTGCTTCGGCAAATATTCCGAATAGCCTGCTTCACGGTATCACTATCAGTTGAATCGCGCAAGTCCTGTACTGAGGAAAACGATTTTACGGCGCGATTCCTCAAGGCACTGTCACAATCACCAAGCAGGACGGCTTCTCCCCCGCATTTTGTCCACGCATCCGCCAGCGCCATGCAGCGCATTACATGACCGGTGCCGATATTCATATTGGCATCAGCCCGGCAGATCAGCAGAGCGCCCGGTTTCAATTCAAACCACCTTCTGCTCGACCGCGCTGTTCATGCGCGTCCAGTCAGGACGCTCTTGCAGCAGAGTTACGATATCCATCCAGGAGCACGGCTGATTCTCAAACCACTGATAAAGCAGTTCGATTAGCTGGAAATCCTCTTGCGTATCCACAGTCAGCCGGTATCTTGAATGATCTTCCGGATTGGCTACGGCAATAATTTCATACTTCTCCGGATGGTGGTAGATGAATGGTGTTACATGCTCGCGCCAACTCTCGTTACCGTCGTTTCGCCACGCGGATTCGAGCGTATCGAACCCGAAGACTTCCGTATCAAGACCGCGCGGAAAAGTCCGCGTGGGATGAATATTGCTTGCATAGCGCATCGCAGCGGGACATTTCATATACTGCTGAATAACAAGATCAATAACCTGCGGATCGATCAAGGGACAATCCGCGGTAATGCGGACAATCGTGTCCGCGCAATGCGCCACCGCGGTTCGATAATAGCGATCCAACAGATCGTTTTCCGAACCGCGAAAGCACGCGTAGCCGAGTTCCGAACAGAGTCGCTCAATGGGAACACTCTCCTGCAAATCCGGCATTGCGACAACGATTTTATCCAAATATTTCGCTGAGGCCGCGCGGCTGAGCACGCGCTGCAGCATCGGTTTGCCGGCGAGATCTTTCAGAACCTTTCCGGGCAACCGGGTACTTCCCATTCGTGCTTGCACAATAGCGACAATACTCATGATACGCTTAGACTGCTTTCCACATAGTTTTCAATACACCGCGTCAGTACGGACACGATATCTCTTACATCATTTTCATTCATAGCCGGATAAATCGGCAGCGACAGGATCCGCGCGGCAGCGGCTTCCGCAACCGGGCAGAGTCCCGGCTCCGTACCGAATTCCTCTCGATAGTAGGGATGCATGTGAACAGGACGGTAATGCACGGTGACACCGATCTGTTCGGCACGCATCGATGCAAACAAGTAGTCTCTCAGCTCTGGGCTTTCGGCTCGAATAACATACAAATGATACGCATGCAGAATATCCGGCTGCTTAACGAGACCTGTAACCTGTTCGATCCCTGCTAATTGCTCATCGTAACAATCGGCGATTTCATTGCGACGCCGTGTCCAGTCTGCAAGTTTCGCAAGCTGTGATTTGCCCAGCGCCGCCTGCAGGTCGGTCAAGCGATAATTAAATCCGAGACTCACCATATCATAGTAGCAGGCTCCGCTTTTCTCGCGCTGCCGGTGATCGGTCGTGATGCCGTGATTGCGGAATCGCCGCATCAGTTCGGCGAGCCGGCTGTCGTCCGTCGTGATCATACCGCCTTCCCCTGAGGTAATCGGTTTTACGGGATGAAGGCTGAATGTGTTCAACCGCGCCAATGAACCGACAGGCTTATCGTGATACTTACCGCCCAGACTATGGCAGGCATCGGCGATCAGAGTCAAATTATACTCATCGGCGAGCGCATTCAGTTTGTCATAATCGCAGGGCTGTCCGGCATAATCAACGGCAACAATCGCTTTCGTCCTTTGATTGATTTTCGATCTTGCGTTCTCGATATCAATCAGTAATGTATTCGGGTCAACATCAACAAACACCGGCGTGCCGCCCTGATAGACAACACTGTTTGCGGACGCCGCGAATGTCAATGCCGGTACGAGTACATCGTCCCCTGAAGCGATCCCCGCGGCGTTCATCGCGGTATGTAAGGCGGCGGTTCCGCTGTTGACCGCCACCGCATAACGCGCGCCGACCGCCTGCGCAAACTCCGCTTCAAAAGCCGGAACTTGCGGTCCGGTTGTCAGCCAGTCGGAACGCAGCACGTCGACGACTGCTTTGATGTCGTTGTCATCGATGCACTGCCTGCCATAAGGCCGCCAACGCGTCGTCATGAGTTGCATCCTCCGCTGAAGGTATCAGGCATTCGTTGTCACCTTGCAGTCGCGGGCCAGCATTTGAATATCTTCCGTATCGAGCCAGCGGCTGTTTTTATCACTGGTGAAGGAAAAACCATCAACGCATGGCCTCCCGCCATTGCTGACGAGATATCGCTTCAAATCCTCCTCCTGCTGTCCAATCGGCAGAATCGCATAGTGATGCTCGAATTCGAGGGTATGCCGGGCATCGTCTTCCGTTATCAGAACTTCGTGCAGTTTTTCTCCAGGACGGATGCCGACGTAGCGGTGACGGCATTCAGGAGCAACGGCTTTCGCCAGATCGGTAAGTTTCATGCTGGGAATCTTCGGCACGAAGATTTCACCGCCCTTCATCCGCTTTAAGGAATCGAGTACGAACTGCACACCATGATCGAGCGTAATCCAGAAGCGCGTCATCCGGGAATCCGTGATCGGCACTTCGCCTTCCTCCCGCTTTTTCAGGAAGAAAGGAATCACACTGCCGCGGCTGCCCAATACGTTTCCATAGCGGACGACACTGAATCTCGTCGGTCCCAAGCCCGCATAATTATTCCCCGCGATGAACAGCTTGTCCGAGCAGAGCTTAGTCGCGCCGTAGAGGTTCACGGGATTGGCGGCTTTATCGGTGCTCAGCGCGACGACCTTTTTGACTCCGCAGTCAATGGCGGCGTCAATAACGTTTTCCGCGCCGCCGATATTCGTCTTAATCGCCTCGATAGGATTATACTCAGCCGCCGGAACTTGTTTGATCGCTGCGGCATGAACGACGTAATCGACTCCGGCAAAAGCGCGGTACAACCGCTGACGGTCGCGCACATCGCCGATGAAGTACCGGATACAGGGATACTCGGCTTCGGAGAATCTCTGATGCATTTCAAACTGCTTCAACTCATCCCGGCTGAACACGATTAAGCGTTTCGGACTATAGGCTTCGAGCACTCGCTGCACGAATCTCTGACCGAATGATCCGGTTCCTCCGGTGATAAGGATGACTTTGTTGTTTAGCATTATTTTTCCTTGGGAATTTCTAAGGCTATTTAAGTATGTCAAGGCCGGCTTTCAGCATCGCGCTTGCTGATTCCTCGCTCTTCCGTACCTTCATTTTATCGTTCAGACTGCGCGCGACTTCCTGCGCTCGCTGGGAAAGCCGCTTCTCGCCGGCTGACTTCAGAATTTCTGCGGCTAAAGATTCGCAGTCAAGTTCGTGATGACGAAGCAGCGCGTCCCCGGTCAGAATCGTATCGCTGCCGTCCGCTCCGTGAATAGAGAAGCGGCGGTTTTGCAAAAGCTGATTCTCAGTACAGACATGAAGCAGATAGTCTCCAAGTCCGCCCGCGGAGACATGATCGTCAATGACATGGATTTGTTCATAGGAACTGATCAAAGGCCGCAGCCAGCGCAAGTCGACGCGATTCAGCCAGGGTAAATTCACGACGGCAGCATCAAAATCATGCATGGAAAGCAATTCCGCCGTTTCCAATGTTTTTTGCAGCAGAATCGGGCCATAGGCGAACAGCAGCGCATCCTTGCCTTTCCGCAGTATCGCTCCCGTGCCGCGTCTGAAATAGTAGTCCTTCGGCAAGCGGATCGAATTCTTCATTTTGCCGCCGCTGACTCTTATTAGGGATGGAGCATTTGCTTCCTCGATTGCGTAGTGCATCGCGCTGTAGGTTTCTTCCGCACAGCAGGGATGAAGGATCTCGCATTTTGTGCGGGAGTTAAACGAGGCAACGTCGGAAAGATTCGGATTCCCCGCTCCATTCATCCCCGCGGACAATCCAGCATCGAGTGACAACATGACGATGCGCGACACTGCCGGCAGGTGAGCAAGATCAAACTGCAGCGCTGATGTCGCGCAGATGACCGGGAGCATGTCCTCTTCCGAAAGCCCCGCGGCGGTATTGATAGTATCCCGGAAGCTGGTGTCTTTCAGGTAGCGTTCAGGATAGAGCTGTTTAAACCTTCCGCAATAATGACTCGTTCTGTGAGATGCGTCCAGCAGGATAATTTCCTTGTGTTCCGCCGCAAGCTGCAGCAGACTTTCTCCGGCTGTTTCATTCAGATCCGCGGGAACCATTCCGGATGATGCGGTCTCGGGAAGTTCCACTGCTTCGTACTTCAGGGTTTCAAGATCGAGTCTGCATAATTCGATGTCAAGCGCGTCGGCGATGGCATCAAACTGATCCTTGAATGTTAAGACTGCCGGGAAATCACTGACGCCGATTCCGGGGGAAAGATATGCATCGTGAAGGTTTATATCTTCATCGAATCGGCAGATCATAACCGTCGGGCAGTCCGAATTCGCACATGTTATTTCATAGGCTTCATCAAGCGAATTCACATCACTGCAAAAATGAATTCGCCAGCCGAAGGAAATAATCTGATGCTGGAGAGTATCCCATTCCGCTTCGTCATGCTTCTCCATCCGGACAACCACACAAAGTGATTTCAGCTCTTGCTGCATGATCGTAACCAGCGGATTACAGAGCTGTGACTGCCATCGGCTGCTGTTGTCGGTCAGTACGATTGTTCGCCCCGCCGCGCCATGCAGGGCACGTCCCATCGCCAGACCGATGCCGTGCGGAATTGCGCTTCCCGGTGCCGGTGTCAGCCAATTCGGTTCGCTTTCGCGAGTTCGTGCCGGGGAATCCTCGAAGAGGCTCGATTGCTGATCCGAAGCGAAGCGCAGTGCGCGAACGGCGGGATTATGAGTATCGAGA
>JAHIZR010000425.1 GCA_018814465.1 bacterium
CAAAATCTTTCACACCCGCGCGAAGATCATCACCGCGCTGCGCGATTTCTTCGATGAGCACGGCTTTTATGAATTCGAGACACCGACTTTGCAGCCGCTTTATGGAGGAGCGTTGGCGCGGCCCTTTACGACTTTCTATAATGTTCTCGATCGCGAGTTCTTTCTGCGCATCGCCGATGAGCTTTATCTGAAGCGGTTGGTTGTCGGCGGTTTCGAGAAAGTCTACGAAATCTGCAAGGACTTCCGCAACGAAGGTATGGACCACTTCCATAATCCCGAATTCACCATGCTGGAGTTCTATCAGGCCTATGCGGACTTCGAGGAGATCATGAATCTGGCCGAAGAGCTCTTCCGCTTCATCGCCGTCAAAGCGCTCGGCACGACGGAAATCACCTATCAGGGCGCGACGATTGATGTCGGCAAGCCTTTCCGCCGTGTGACGTTTTACGACTTGCTACAGGAAGCGACGGGCAAGGATTTGCTTGGTATAGATGTCAAAGAGCTGGGCGAGTTCGCGAAGGCGAAAGGCATCGAGGTCACGAAGCAAATGGGCGAGGGTAAAATTCTCGACGAGCTGATGAAAGAACTGGTGCGGCCGAGATTAATCGAACCGGTCTTTATCTATGACTATCCGTTGTCGCTGTCGCCGCTGGCCAAGAAGCATCGCAAAGATCCGCGCCTGGTGGAACGCTTTCAGCCGTTCATCTTCGGCTTCGAGTTGGGCAATGCCTTCTCTGAGTTGAACGATCCCATTGACCAGCGCGAACGTTTCGAGGCGCAGCGCAAGCTGAAGGAAGCCGGCGACGAAGAGACGCAGCCTATTGACGAGGATTATCTGAACGCGCTCGAATACGGCATGCCTCCGACGGGCGGCATGGGCATCGGCGTTGACCGCCTCGTCATGCTGCTGACCAATCAGGACTCCATCCGTGAAGTCATTCCGTTCCCGCACCTGAGAACAATGGCGGAATAATACGTGACTACGGTTCCGGTGATGCTGGTTCGTGTCCATTCCGGACCGTAACGAGGGGGACCTTTGCGCAGTCGAATATTCATAGACTGTCCGTTATGTTAATGATACAATACTGTCAATCATGAGTGTAATATAATACAATAAATTCGATTTGTCAAGTCTATTGTGTTTTATGTTGATATTCTTGAATTTTGGATTGTTTCGAATTCGATAATATTGAAGTTAGCTGACGAGGGGGATTCGGCTTTGACAGCAGATTGAGTTGACTTCTGCGGGAAAGTGAATAGAAACAAGAGGGGAGGCAGGCCTCTTGAGAATTACGGTGGACGAGTTAGTGGATAGAGATTCTGGACGCCCCGCAGATGTGCAATCTTTGAAGGTGAACTTAAGTGCGGGTGTCCAGAATGACAGTTTTTTGTTTTATGTTTTTTGCTTGTGTGCTCATATCTTGATTTGAAAGCGAGTCAATATTGATAGAATAGATTACTCATCCTGTTCAATAAGTAACCCAGTCTGTCATTCTGGACACTCACTGTAGTCTTCGGAAGTGAGGCGTCCAGAATCTCAACAATTCAAGTAGTAAGCCATGCCGGACAAGCAGTACTATGTTTACATCCTCTCTTCCAAAACACAACGCTTATATATTGGTGTGACGAGTGATTTACGAAAACGCACTTGGGAGCATCGAGAGCGGATAACGGACGGCTTCGCGGAAAAGTATAACATCAACAGGCTTGTCTACTATGAGGTCACGAATGATGTGCTGAGTGCGATTCAGCGGGAGAAGCGATTGAAGACGTGGCCGCGTAAGTGGAAAATTCGGCTGATTGAAGGGCATAATCCGGAGTGGAATGACCTTGCCGAAGAATGGTTTGAGTAAGGTTCGGATTGAGATTCTGGACGCCCCGTCATTATATGAGTATATTTCTGTGAAGGCGCTCTCGCTGACGGGTGTCCAGAATGACAAAAGAAGTATAAGGAGAATCAATGAAGCAATATGAAGCGGTTACAAAGGCTTTAGAGGAATTAGGCGGTTATGCCACTCTGTCGCAATTATATAAAGTGGTCAAAAAGGTACTCGGAGATAAAATGCTATCGAGAACACCGGAAAAGAGCGTTAACCGCACATTACATGATTGGGAAGGCAAACTTTTCACGCGCCTAATTCCGGGCACTTGGGGATTAATCGGATGGGAGCGTGCTTATCCAAAAGAGTTAACGAAACCTACACAAGCCAAGAAGATTCAGCACTCGTATTATCAAGGGCTTTTCATTGAATACGGCAACTCTCTCGGTTTTAGAACGCACGCACCTAAAAGCGACAGAGCAAATCCCTACTTATCAAAAACGATTGAAGATGTCCTGACATTGCCGGATATTCATCAGTTCAGTTATCCTAATATTGTAAAGCGTGCTGCAAATGTCGACGTCGTTTGGTTCAACAATCGAAAGATGCCCACTGCATTCATCGAAATTGAGAATAGTACGAATTTTGACGTTTCGCTAGGCAAGTTTAGTGACCTTCAATTTTTCCATAGTCAATTCTACCTCGTTTTTCCAACACGAAAGAAGCGGCAGTACGAGAATAAATCGGAGATTGCTGCGTATGCCGCGCTTCAAGGGAGATTAGAAACAGTCGAGTATGAGGAGGCAGCCAATCCGCAAAAAATACTCACACTTGTTTCCAAGCTAAAAACATTCGGATTTTAGAGATAGAAATCAAAGATGCTCTATTTCCCCCTCTCCCGCTTCTTCGCCAAATGGCTCGTCCAATTGAATCCGCCGGATTGGGTGCTGGTAATGTGTCGCGGATATAATGAAGATTACGAGAACTTCACCGAACTCGATCCGCTGGATGATAAGGATTTGGATTTCTATAATGAATATGATTACCCGGAGTTCCAACTCTGGATTTCAAACCCGTTGCTAAAGAATTGGCTGAAGACTATTCTGATTTCATCCTTCATCCCTCATCCCTCATCCTTTAAATGAACACTCCGCTTTTCATCGCCACCCGGTATCTGCGCTCCCGCTCACACAGCGGGTTTATCTCGTTGATTACTTATCTGTCGATCGGTGGGGTGACGCTGGGGGTGGCCGCGCTGATTATCGTGCTGTCGGTGATGAACGGGTTCGAGAGTGAAGTGCGCGAGCGTATCTTAGGTGCCGATGCGCATATTCGCGTGTCGCGCTACACGGAGGACGGCGTGCCCGCGTGGCGGGAGGCGGCGGAGATTATCCGCAAGGTGCCGCACGTTACCGGAGTCTCGCCTTACATCTATGAAAAAGGCATGATTCGTTCCGGTAAACGTTCTGAAGCCATTGCCGCGCGCGGCGTGGATGCGGCAACTTTGAGCGAAGTCAGCGACCTGCCGCAGCATATGTTTCGCGGCAGCTTGACCTTGCAGCGCGACGGGCTGCCGGGTATCGTCTTGGGCCGGTTTCTTGCCGAGCGACTCGGCGCGTTCGTCGGCGACACGGTTGTGATCTTTTCGCCCTCGGGCGTGACCGGAGTGTTTTCCGCGCCGATTGTCAAACAGCTTGTGCTGACGGGCGTGTTTCAAACCGGTCTCTTCGAGTTCGACGATGTACTCGGCTATGTGGATATCGAAACCGCGCAGAAACTTTTCCTGCGCGGCGACTTGGTGGACGGGCTCGAGGTTAAAATAGATGATTTGTTCATTGCCGATGAAGTCCGCGATCAGATCGAAGACCGCTTCGGTCCCGGGTGGTACGGCCGCACGTGGTTCGAAATCCGCAGTACGCTTTTCTCATGGATGAAGATCGAGAAATGGATGTGGACGATTATTCTCTCGCTGATTATCATCGTCGCCGCGTTCAATATTCTCTCCACCTTAATCATGGTCTCGATGGAGAAGCGCCGCGATATCGGTATCCTGAAAGCGATGGGCGCGCGCGACCGGGACGTCGCTCGCATCTTCTCCGCGCAGGGACTTGTCATCGGCATCATCGGCTCCCTGCTCGGCACCCTCTTAGGTTTCGCCGTCTGCTACGGTCAACTGAAATACAAATGGATTTCGCTGCCGTCGGATATTTATTTTCTGGAAGCGCTTCCTGTGAAAATGCAGGCGCTGGATTTTATTTTAATTGCTGTGATAGCTGTCATTCTTTCCTATCTCGGCA
>JAHIZR010000426.1 GCA_018814465.1 bacterium
CATCTATCGATACGAACTCAAGTTCCGTCGCCTTCACAACATCCTGCCGCAGCATACCTACCTCACGTTTGTACCACTTGATTAACGGACTTATCATAACAAAAATCCCCGCTATATGCGAGGACTTTGTCAGCAATCTGAGGTCCGGCATTCGCCGGACCTGTTTATTTGTATGAAGGAACTGCAATCCAAATTGGCGAGCAGCAGGGCCAGCGGCAACTTATAGAACGGTTATACAGTCGTAATAAAAACAAATTCGCCGTTTCGAAGTCATATGATGGACGTGCAACTGACAGATGAATGAAATATACAGTTTAGAATGAGTTCTATTCGCTACTAAATAAGAAGCATGGATTATGGACATGTGTTGAAAAGAACACGCTTTCGCGATAGTGTATCGTACGAATGAATCGTATAGGTCTTGTTATTGAATCGCAAGGTGCGGAAACTCAGGGTATTGCCTGTTGAGCACATTGACTTGCTTGCGGGTCATCTTTGCTAAGTATGTTTGTTTGCGGCATTCTCTGATTATCTAATGCAGATTTCCCCGAACGACCGGATACACCTTTTGGTGGTGCTATTAAACGATCACTTTGTAAAGAGGCAGGTGTTTGCCGAACTGCATGACTTATGTACTTACGCACGGTACATTTTATGGAGTAGTAATTGCACATATATGCTTAACATTTTATAATGGACTACCTCAGTCTATGTCTTGGTTGAATCATTCCGAAACTCGGGCAATTGAACTTTGCTTACCCACCCTAATGACGGATGACAGAGCCGATTTTTGTCATGTGATTCTTGCTACAGACAAATTCCTGCATCTTTCCTAATATGATAATCAATATCAACAATAAATGATCCGGAACAATCGATGAAATCATTTATAATCAGAAGCCAAGCAACTAAGAAGTTGGTTTGGCAAAGCCCGATTTTCGTTATTCTCTGCTTCGCGCTGTTTTCAGCATCTCATGTGCATGCGGGAGGGCTGAACGAAGTCAAGATTCACGGATTTTTAAGCCAGGGCTATCTGTGGTCGGATTTGAACAACTATCTGGCCGAATCGACTCAAGGCAGCGCGGAATTCAACGAGGTCGGTCTAACGACGTCGATTTCGCCATGCGATCGACTAAGATTGGGGCTTCAATTACTTTCGCGGGATTTAGGAGATGAAGGCAATAACGTCGCTTTCCTTGATTGGGGTTATGCGGATTATCGTTGGCACGATGAACTTGGATTTCGCATCGGGAAAATCAAGAATCCTGTAGGACTGTATAATAAAAGCAGAGATCTTGATATGCTGCGTCAGTCGGTTTTGCTTCCTCAAGGAGTCTATGGCGAAAGCACTCGTCAATTTATATTGGCAATCAATGGGTTGGGATTGTACGGTTATAAGTCAGTGTCGTTTCTGGGGGATTTTGAATATGAATTTCAGGTCGGATCGAGAAACATCCCTGACATTAACACTGAATTCTGGGATTCACAATATAAAGAAGTAGGCGTTCGGATTGCCAGTGAAATTGAACAAACGATGACACAGACTCCGCTTTATCCGCCGGGAAGCATCAACGTTGCTTACAGCGAGACCAGCGACCGTGTTGTGTATGCCAGCAACACGGTTCTTGGAAGTCTGATTTGGGCGCCGCCCGTGAAGGGAGTCAGAGTAGCGGGTGTCTACCTGCTGACATCCGATATAAACGCTTCGGGGAAGAACGAGGTACTGCTCTCGATCGCATCCAGCACGCCCGGATTTCCATCACCTGCATCGACGCTTGTCATACCGATGCAGTCATTTGTCAACGTTCATGCTTATACAGCCTCAGCGGAATATTCCAATGGCGGGCTTCTGCTTGCAGCCGAGTATCTTCGAAACAATTGGGACATTGAAGTGCGGACGGTATCGACGGATAAGACGAGCCATTCATCAGAAGGGTATTATGGATCGGCTTCGTTTCAGGTGAGTCCTTGGCTCGCATTCGGAGGATACTATTCCGAGTTTTACCCTGACAGGACGGATCGTGAAGGAAAGAAACAAGTCCATGCGGCTGCGGGGTGGCAGAAAGATATCGCGGTCAATACTCGTTTTGATATCACACCTTACTGGATCAGCAAACTTGAATTCCACATTTATGATGGATTCGCCTTGGTGGCTGAGCCGGAAGGTGAGGATACTCGGGCAAGAAACTGGGTTTTGCTGGCATTAAAGAACACCTTTCACTTTTAGGGGGCAGGGAAGTGATGAAGTCAATTATCAAAAGATTGATGACCTTCGCGCTGCTGGCATGGATAGTACAAGCCGCGGTTGCCGGTGATCTAATAATTATCGCAAATCAGAGTGTTCCGGACGATACTTTGAGATCGAAAGAAGTCAGGAATATCTATTACGGAAAGCGTACTCGTTGGTCGGACGGCTCTCCTTTGATTCCGGTTGCCAGGAAGTCCAGTTCGGTTCAGAGTCAGTTTGTCACTGATGTATTAAAGAAATCGGTGGGACAATATGAGTCGTTCTGGAGGCAAGCATTGTTCACAGGAGAAGGCATTCCACCGCGAGCCTTCGAGACAGAAGAAGAGTTGCGGAGATTCGTTGCGGAAACGCCGGGCGCACTTGGATTTGTAGAGCGAGTTCCGGATGAAATCGAAGTGAAGAAACTCGTGATCATTGAGTAGCATTCGGATGAGATTTATACATAAAATATGGCTGATGCCCGCGTTAGCAATCCTCCTTGGAGTTGTGGTGATGTACGTATCGTGGTACGGCAGCCGAGAGAATACATCGCTACTTAATCAGATACAGACGGATTATTTTCAAGGGATTGACTACATAAACAAGCTTCAGGATATCCTTTCCGGAGTTCATGGGAATTTGCGGGATGCGGTAACGACGGGCGATGAAGATCGCATCGCAGCGGCTTACGATCAGGCTGACAAGTTTCTTTCATTGTTGGAACAGTGTACAAGTGTGCCGGGGGTCGAAAACAGCGGACTGCAAAGCCTACGCGAGCCGTTTGAACTATATGAATCGCACGCGATCGGACTTACTGAGAGCATCATAGCAGGCGTGCCGCCGGATGCCGTTATTGGTCAAGCTCAAGAAATGCGGCAGCGATATGAGAGTCTGCGATCTTCATTGGACATCGCGCTGAACAAGCAGGTTTCGTCAATGGATGAGGCTCTTAGCCGTGCGATGTCCGCTCAGGAAAGTTTACAGACAGGTATTGTTGCCGCAACAATGGTCGCACTGGGGATGTTGCTGCTCTTTGCCTCCATTACTGTTCGCTCGATCATCGAGCCTGTACGGAAGATCACGTTGGCAACGGAAGCGCTCGCAAGGGGAGAAATCGAACAAACATTGGAGTTTCGATCTAAAGATGAGATGGGCCGGCTGGCGAATGCATACCGGGCGATGATTGCCGCGATCCGCGACCGCGCGGAGGCGGCGCGGAAGATTGCGGCGGGGGATATGGAAGTGAACCTCGCGGTTGCATCAGAAGCAGATGTGCTTGGCCGAGCGATGTCCGCGATGGTTGAGCGGATTACGGAAAAGGCAAAATCCGCTGACAAGATTTCTCGTGGTGATTTAGACGCAGACGTGCCGGTTGCTTCAGAAGCGGACATTCTTGGGCAGGCGATGCGATTGATGGTCGCGAGTTTGCGTCGGGACCGCGAGCAGCGGGAAGAAGCCGCGGAGACGCTGCGGCAGTCCGCCGAACGCTTGCAGTTGGCGACTCGTACGGGGCGTGTCGGGATTTGGGATCTGGATGTGCAGAGCGGTGAACTGATCTGGGATGACTTAATGTACGAGATCTACGGACTCGATCCAGAATCGGCAGAGAAAGGCTATGCGCGCTGGCGCAATCATATTTACCCCGATGACGTTGAGGCGGCTGAAGAATCACTGGAGGCGGCGCTGGAAGACGGGATTCCATTCGATATGGAGTTCCGCATTGTTCGGCAGCAGGACCAATCGATAAGACACATTCGAGCGATTGCCTCAGTCATTCGAGACAACAACGGCAAGGCTGAACGGGTTCTCGGGACTCATTGGGATATTACCGACAGTAAGCAGGCAGAGGCAGAGCGGCGCGAAAGCGAGGAACGGTTGAGCAGTCTTGTCCGCGTTGCGCCTGTGGGAATATGCATGATCAAAGACCGCATATTTCTTGTAGTGAATGACCGCCTCTGCGAGATGCTCGGGCGGAGGCGTGAAGAATTAATAGGTGCAAGCACTCGGATTGCATATTTCACTGAGGAGGCATTCACGCAAGCCGGGCGGGATATCTATCATCAAATAGAAGAGAGCGGCACGGGATCCGTTGAAACCAAGTTCTTGACCAATGATGGCGGCATATTGGATGTCATTGAGTCGGGCACGCCAATCGATGCAAAAGACTCGTCAAAGGGAGTTACCGTTACTGTACTCGATATCACTGAACGCAAAAAGGCAGAAAAGGCCCTGCGCGAAAGTGAAGAGCATTATCGGAATTTCTTCGAGAACTCGCTTGTGGGTCTTTTCCGTACGAGGATGTCCGATGGAGTTTTTCTGGAAGTTAATTCAATAACTCTACGATATCTGGAAGTTTCTAAGGAAGATCTGATCGGGAAAAGAAGCGCTGCCGATCTATACAAAGACGCGGCTCAACGTGCAGAGCTTATGTCTAAGCTGAAAGAGGAAGGAGAAGTCGAAGGATTCGAAGTAGATTTTATATTGTATAATGGTCGATCAATCACATTTTCCCTGACCGCAAGGGCCTATCCCGAGGAAGACTATTTGGAAGGCGTAATCATTGATATTACGGATCGTAAGCAAGCGCAAGAAGCACTCAGTGAGAGCGAGGAAAAATACAGAAGGCTGGTATCACAGATTGGCGATGGAGTCAGCATCGTTGATGAGGAAGAGCGCTTTGTATTCGCTAATGCAGCCGCTGAGAAGGTATTTGGTGTTAAGCAGGGCGGATTAGTAGGCAGGAATCTCAGCGAATTCACGAGTGTCAAGGATTATACCAAGCTGATGCAAAAGACTCAGGAACGCAAAGCCGGGAAAGCCGATCATTACGAACTTGAGATTTTGTCGGATACAGGAATGACTCGGCAAATAATCGTAACCGCCAGTCCTCTGCTCAACCGTAATGGCGAATTTGAGGGAGTCCTTGGGATTACTCATGATATCACCGAGACGCGCGAATTGGAAGCTCAGTTGAGGCAAGCGCAGAAGATGGAAGCAATCGGCACTCTCGCGGGAGGCATTGCTCACGATTTCAACAATATCCTCATGGCAATGATCGGCTATGCGGATATGGTGAGATTGAATGCTTCTGAAGACAGTCAGATAAGTTCTGATATCGAAGCTGTGCTCAAGGCCGGCATGCGAGCGAAGGAACTCGTGAAGCAGATTTTGGTCTTCAGCAGACAAATGGATCATGAGCTTAAGCCTGTCATGCCGCATCTGGTCTTTAAGGAGGCACTTAAGCTGCTGCGAGCTTCACTGCCGTCAACGATTGATATCGTACAGGAAATCCATGCGGACTGCGGAGCGGTGCTTGCCGATCCGACGCAACTGCATCAGGTGCTAATGAATCTTTGCACGAACGCACATTACGCGATGCGCAACAGCGGCGGAACGTTGACAGTCGCTTTGCAGAGAGTGGATTTCGATGCATCAGTAAAGGAAAGCCATTTGCAATTAGCCGAGGGATCGTATATCAAGCTGACCGTCAGTGACACCGGACATGGGATGGACAAAAAGACTCAGGAGCGCATGTTCGATCCGTTTTTCACGACGAAGCCGGTTGGAGAAGGGACCGGCATGGGTATGGCGACAACTCATGGGATCATTTCTTCTCTCGGGGGAACAATCAATGTAATCAGTGAGGAAAATATCGGGACGACATTCGAAATCTATTTGCCTCGAATCGAACCGCAAGCGTTTTGGGGAGATGATGGGGCAGGTCAGAGCATCGAGAAACGAGGAAAGGGCAAAGCGCTTTACGTGGACGATGAAGAGCAGATTGCATTACTGGGGCAGAGAATGCTTGAACATCTTGGATACAGTATTATCAGTTTCACAAAAAGCACTGAAGCATTCAGGCACTTTCAAGCCAATCCGATGGATTTCGACTTTGTTATTACCGATCAAACAATGCCGGATATGACCGGCACGGAGCTTTCCCAGCGAATTCTGCAGCTTCGTCCTGACATCCCCATTATTCTCGTGACAGGATATAGTGAACAGGTTACTCCCGAAAAAGCGAAGAGCATCGGCATCAAAGAGTACATCATGAAGCCATTGGTGCTGTCAGAACTCGGAGAAGCAATCAGCCGTGTTCTCGAGCGAGAGCAAAAGCCGGAGTCGATCTGATTCCCGGTCATCATAGAGTACTTCCGGTTATTCGAGCGGCGGATGCTGTATTGCATTTGTATCGATCTGTGCAGAAACAGAGATCTGGTTGGAAGCGATCGCTGAGAAACTATGCAGATAAGCGAATCTGGATGAGCCACTGATTCTTATCCTCTTCGAGAATGGATATCAGGACCTTCAGACATGAGAGCCGACCAAGATCATCAAGTTAGAATAAAATCAATGGTTTAGTCAGTGTATAGCGAAGTGAGCTGAACCAGATGTTTTGATAGAGTTTCTTGTTTGACTAACAATAACAGAAGCTTAAACCTCATAATCCTTTCCCAGATCCGATGTCTCTTCCCTAATCAAAGACGGTCAAATCTCTTCTGTATAGCTTTAGTAGTCGCCACAAACGAATAGTGCTACGTTTCTTTAGAAGATTCAACCTAATCCAATTCTTAACGGAATCCCCATCGAAACGCTCCGTTTAGTTGGGTGTCTGTTGATTTCTCGATGCTTTTGACTTATATTAGTTTAAGGCAAAAAGCCTTGCCCTGAAATAGCCGACGTATCAGGCAACTTAAGAGAAGCTGAACCGTTGAACAATCAACATGAATTTAGTCTAATCCTTCGGTTCTTCTAAGCGGTTATCCTCCTGCCTTCATTCATGCCTGGCAAGTTCATGCATCTTTCTTTATTATCCAGTTCATACAATGCGTTATAGTAAACAATTAGCCAAACGAGCTGCAATTGCTCTGCTCTCAATACTGCTGCTGATACTGCTCAGCGGCTGCGGTGGGAAAACCAATTCCGGCTCAAGCCGACGCGGCAATCTCAATTTCGCTGTAGAAGTCATAAAAGCGGAAGCCCGTGAGGTTGAATTTGCAGTTCATGCGGTCGGATCGGTTCAGGCTTTCGAGATCGTCCCGGTCACATCTCGCGTATTGGGTGTTGTGGAGCGCGTGAATTTCCGTGAAGGTGATCTCGTCAGCAAGGATCAGCCGTTAGTAGAAATCGAGCCGGAACGTTATCGACTCGGTCTTGCGTCCGCTCAGGCTCTGTTTGATAAGGCCGGCGCGTCGCTCCAAGAAGCGCGCGCGGGATTGAAGCGACGGGAACAAATCTTGGAGAATCAGACAGGAATGATCAGTCCCGAGGAATTGGAGGATTGGCAGACTCGAGTCCGGACGCTCGAGGCGGACTCCGCATATGCACTTGCTTCCTTGGAAATCGCAAGACTGAATCTACGTGACGCGGAAGTTCCGGCCCCGGTCAGCGGAATAATTCAGGAACGCAAAGTAACTACCGGGCAGTATGTGCAAACCGGCACTGTAATCGCATCCATAGTGCGGCGCGATCCGCTGCTCTTGAATTTCACAGTTCCCGAGACTGATTCCAAACGATTGACGAAGAATTTGGATGCGCAATTTCAGGTGCGCGGGAATGAGCGGAATTATCATGCGCATATTACCGCTATTGCCGAGAGCGCTGATCCGCAGACACGCATGGTAACAATCACGGCGGAGATCGATGATCCCCGTCGAGACGAACTGCTTCCGGGCACATTCGCGGAAGTAACTGTTATGCTTGGTGAGATATCCAAGCTGCCGATCATTCCTCAGACGGCTATCCGTCCCAGCGAAAAAGGCTTCCTTGCCTTTGTCGTAGTGGACAGCACAGCTCAAGAACGAATCCTCACGCTCGGAATGAGATCCCGAGATGGTATGGTGGAAGTTCTCGATGGAATACAAGCAGGTGAAACTGTTGTGATACGAGGCGCGGAAGCACTGCAAGACGGCGCTGGGGTCAAAGTCAGCAAGGTTGCCGACATCGCAGCAGACAACGGAGAAGGCAGCGGCTCGTGAACATCACAGAAGTCTGTATCCGCAAGCCGGTTTTTGCCTGGATGCTGATGGCAGGAACGATCGTCTTCGGGCTCGTCGCTTTGACTCGCATGGGAATCAGTCAATTCCCGGATGTGGATTTTCCGACAATCAGTGTGCGGGTGGAATGGGAGGGCGCGGCTCCGGAAGTAATCGAGAACGACGTCGTGGAGATTCTTGAGGAAGCACTCTCGCAAGTGGAGGGCATCAAGGGCATCACGTCCGTCTCCCGACAGGGGAGCGCGTCGATTACCGTTGAATTGGATATCTCCCGCGATGTTGATGTGGCATTGCAGGATGTGCAGACGAAAGTCTCGCAAGCGCAGCGGCGGCTTCCCCGCGATCTCGATCCACCGGTTATTTCCAAGTCGAATCCTGAAGACAATCCGATTATGTGGATTGGGCTTTCCGGCCCGTATTCCAAGCAGTACTTGAGCGATGTGGCTCGCTACCGTATCAAGGAGAAACTGCAGACCATTCAGGGAGTCGGCGAAATTACCATGGGGGGCTGGCTGGAGCGGAATATCCGTATTTGGGTCGACGCCTCGAAGCTTGATGAAAAAGGCATCACGGTTGTTGAGCTGCAAAATGCTTTACAGCGTGAGCATATCGAGCTTCCTGCCGGAAGACTGGAGACCTCCGGGCGTGAGGTCAGCGTTCGCGTCATGGGCGAAGCGCTCGATCTTGACGCGCTTCGCGAGATCGTTATCCGCGAGACGGATTCCGGGCCGATATATCTGCGCGATGTCGCAATCATTGAAGACGGCTTTGAAGACATGCGCAGGCTTTCGCGCGTTAATGGCGTGTCCGCGCAGGGGATCGGCATCAAGAAGCAGCGCGGTTCCAATGCGGTTGCCGTTGCACAAGCGATCCGGGAGGAATTGGATTTGATCCGGCAAACGCTGCCGGAAGGCATGGATCTCGGCATCAATTTCGATTCAACGGTTTTCATCGAGGAATCGGTTCACGAAATCGAATTTGAGTTGATTGTTGCGGTGATTCTCACGGCTCTGGTATGCTGGCTCTTCCTCGGATCATTTTCGACGACCTTGAATGTAGTGCTGGCGATTCCGATGTCGCTCTTCGGCACCATCGCGGTTATTTATTTCCTCGGTTTTACGCTGAATACTTTTACGCTGCTTGCGCTTGCGCTTGCCGTAGGAATTGTTGTTGACGATGCGATCATGGTACTGGAGAATATCGTTCGTCATATGGAAATGGGAAAGGACCGGGTGCGCGCATCGCTTGAAGGTACCAAGGAGATTACGTTCTCAGCCTTTTCCGCGACGCTGGCCGTTGTTGCGATCTTTATCCCGGTCGTCTTTATGGAAGGGATTATCGGGAAGTACTTCCTGCAGTTCGGCGTCACGCTGTGCGTAGCGGTCATGCTTTCCTATCTCGAAGCGGTCACTCTTGCTCCCGCGCGCTGCTCGCAGATTCTGGACATCAGCAAGGACAAGCGCAATAGAATCGGTTTGCGGGTTGATAGCGTGTTTCGTTGGTTCAGCGGCAAGTATTCGAATGCACTCAGAAAAAACCTTGGACGTCCCGGAACCATTTTGGCGGGAGCCGGCGTGCTCTTTCTGCTGGCTTTGGGTGTGTTTCGGATAATGCCTGCCGAGTTTGTTCCCTCGCAGGATCAGAGCCGCTTGATGATTCGTCTTCAGACTGCCGTTGGTTCCGACATTAATGAAACCGACGGACTGTTCCGCAAAGTTGAAGCGATCCTCAATACTCATTCGGAAATTCAGAGAGTGTTTGCCGTAATCGGAGGATTTGGCGGCGGCAACACAAGCAGCGGCGTCATTTTCATAACCATGCTGCCGCCGCATCAGCGCGCTTTCAGTCAGAATGAGTTCGCGGGGATTTTACGCAAGGAGATCAATGCCGTTCCGGGCATTCGCGCAGTTGTGCAGGATCTTTCACAGTCCGGCTTCACAGCGCGGCGCGGATTCCCCATCGAATTCTCGATTCGCGGCTCTGACTGGAAAATGCTCGAGACAATCAGCCAGGATCTCGCGAAAGAAGTGGAAGAAAGCGGGTACGCCGTTGATGTTGACACCGATTATCGAATCGGTGTTCCTGAATTGCAGATTCTTCCGGATCGCGCGCGCTGTGCGGATCTGGGCGTATCGGTCGAGGATGTCGCGGTTGCGGTGAACTCACTCATCGGGGGGACGCGCATCGGAAAATACAGCGCGGGGGGACGCCGCGTGGATGTGCGGGTTCGCTTGCTTGCGGATCAGAGAAGCCGACCGGAAGATCTGGCGCGCCTGCGGGTAAGAAACCGCAGCGGCGATTTGATTCCGCTTTCATCGCTGATCACTTACGCCGAATATCCCGCATTACAGGGGATAACAAGATTGGATCGGGAGCGCGCGATTTCAGTTTTTGCCAACGTTGCTCCTGGTCATTCGCAGGATGAAGCGATCAAATATGTGGAAACGCTGTCAGATAAAATGCCGGAAGGCTACCGGATTGTATTAGGTGGCGCCAGCGTTGCGTTTCAGGAATCAATGAGCAGTTTGATCTTTGCTCTGTTTATGGGAATTGTCTTTGCTTACATGGTGCTTGCATCGCAGTTCAATTCTTTTGCTCATCCGATTACGATTCTTACGATACTTCCCTTGTCGGTTGCCGGAGCAGCGGCGGCTTTGTTGGTGACCGGGAAATCACTGAATATCTTCAGTATGATTGGCTTGTTGCTGCTGATGGGGATCGTGAAGAAGAATTCGATCATTCTTGTAGATTACGCCAATCGGTATCGCGAGCAAAGTCGGAACGCTCGTGAAGCGATGCAGAAAGCAGGTCC
>JAHIZR010000427.1 GCA_018814465.1 bacterium
CATCTATCGATACGAACTCAAGTTCCGTCGCCTTCACAACATCCTGCCGCAGCATACCTACCTCACGTTTGTACCACTTGATTAACGGACTTATCATAACAAAAATCCCCGCTATATGCGAGGACTTTGTCAGCAATCTGAAGCGGGACACTTTCGTGTCTCGCTTCTTTTTATATCGGCCGAAGGGTGATCGTGAATGTCGGCACGTTCACCGGTTCCTGTAAGAAATGCTACTCAGACGTTCGACACAGCACCACAGCTCGCCGGATCGAAATCAGATGCATTGTTTCGGCCTGATAAAAGGTACAGGTTCTTATCTTATAGCCATCCGCGCTTACGGCAAGCCAGCGCAACCCGGTTCACCGCGATCCGGTAAGCCGCATCTCTCATATAGAGATTCTTTTCGCGAGCCAGCAGGTAGACGTTCTTGAAAGCCTGCTTCATTCTGTCTTCGATCTTCTCGACCACTTCCTGAGTTGTCCAGAAATGATTCTGGCTGCTCTGAATTTCTTCGAAGTAGCTGCAGACGACTCCGCCCGCATGCGCCAACAGATCCGGAATCATGAAGATGCCGCGCGCATGGATTTCTTCGTCAGCCTTAGCGGTTGTCGCGGCACGATAGCCTTCCGCAATCACCTTCACCTGATTGGAAATCTTGGCAACGTTGTCGGCATGAATCGCGTTGGGACGGGCGCACGGAATCAAGGCATCAACGTCCTGCTCGAGCCAGGCATCACCCGGCAGAATCTGGTATCCCAACCTGGCGGCGCGTTCCTTGTGAATCGTGCCTTTCCTGGTTGTTACCTGCTGCAGCGCGTTCACATCAATGCCATCCTCGTTTCTGAGAGTATAGTTCATCTGATCGTCTTCATCCCAGAACGACAAACTCTTGACGGTGCCGCCGTTGTGTGAGAACAGGCGAATCACGGTTTGCGCGACTTCATTAAAACCCTGTACGCTGGCGGAAGAGCTGCGCAGATCTTTTCCCATCTGCAGCAGCGCGTCTCTGACCATGAAGAAGAGGCCATAGCCTGTCGCTTCCTCTACACTCAATGATCCGCTCAAGCCGATTGTGCTGCCGGAAATCAAACCGGGATAGCGCACATTGCTGATCGTTTCCAGTTCATCGAGCATCCAGATGATATGCTGTTCATTGGAATTCTCCGCCGGAACAGGCAGATCGCGAATCGGTCCGACTCCGCGAGCAAGCTGGCGGACCCAACCACGGCAGAGCTGCTCCTGCTCCTGAGGACTCAGCACATAAGTGTCACAAGCAATGCTGCCTTCGCCGCCGCCCATCGGAATGCCGACGACCGCGCATTTCCAGCTCATCCACATCGCGGATGCCCGCGTTGAATCGAGCGACTGATCGGGATGGAAATGAATACCACCCTTGCTTGGTCCCAGCGCATCGTTATGCTGAACACGATAGCCGTTAAAGATACGCACGCTGCCGTCGTCCATTCTCACCGGAATCGTGAGCGAGTATTCGCGCTGGGGCTTGCGCAGCAGTTCGCGCGTCGCGGAATCCAAACGCAGCTGATCAGCGGTCTTGTCGAACAGCTTCTGTGCTTCCTTGTATGCATCCCCAATCATCGGGACATGCGCGAAATCCTTGCGGACTGCATCGCGCACTGTCGTTTCAGCCGCCATTTGAACGGCATTGGCTTCTGTTACTTGCTTTTCCATTTTTATACTCCTGTTCGTTTTGTGTCTTACTTATTGCTTAAAGAAGATTGTACTTCTTGGCGTCATATGTTAATTGTTCACGGAAAGCTGGGTGCGCGATTCCGATCAAGGCCTTTGCTCGTTCTCGCAGCGTCTTGCCATGCAGATAGGCGACTCCGAATTCCGTGACTACGTAGTGAACATCGGCCCGCGACGTTACCACTCCCGCGCCGGGAGTCAGTTCCGAAACAATTCTGCTGATCGTGTTATTCTTAGACGTCGACTTCAACGCGATAATCGGCTTGCCACCCTTGCTGTGAGCCGCGCCCCGGATAAAATCCACTTGCCCGCCGAAACCGCTGTAGATTGTTCTGCCGATGGAATCCGAGCAGACTTGCCCGGTAATATCGACTTCGATCGCGCTGTTTACCGCAATCATGTTGTCATTCTGAGCAATGATAAAAGGATCGTTCGTATGATTCACCGGTCTGAATTCCACTAACGGATTTGACCAGACAAAATCATACAGCATCTTCGATCCCAGCACAAAAGATGCGATCATCTTATCCTTCTGATAGTTCTTCGCCCGGCAATTCAGAACCCCCTCCTGAACCAATTCAACCGCGCCATCTGAGAACATTTCCGTATGCATTCCCAAATCCTTCTTATCGCGAAGATTGTACAGCACCGCATCGGGAATGCCGCCGATTCCAAGCTGAAGGCAGGCGCCGTTGGGAATCAGATCCGCTACGAACTGACCAATATGCATATGAACTTCGCTCATCTGGCGCGGCGGCAGTTCATATAATGCATGTTCATATTCCACCATGGCGGTAATATGCGATTTATGCAGGAAGTTTTCACCGTAAACGCGAGGCATTTGCGGATTCACTTCAGCAATTACGTATTTCGAGTTGCGCGCCGCTTCCAGCGTTGCGCCGCAGTCAATGCCCAGACTGCAGTAGCCGTGGGTGGCGGCCGGGGTGACTTGCAGCAGCGTCACATCAACTCTTTTCTGACCGCTGCGTATCAACTCCGGGATTTCGGACAGGAAAATCGGAGTATAATCAGCTCGACCGGAATTCACTGCCTCCCGCACGTTCCCGCCCGTGAAGAATGCATTATGACGAAAGTGCTTTTCCATCCCCGGCTGTGCATAAGGAGCCGGACCGAAGGTCATGATATGGATAACTTCCACGTCCGACAGTTCCGGCGCTCTGTGCGCCAAGGCTTCCACCAGGATCTGCGGCGCGGCACATCCGGAACCGATAAATACGGTATCTCCCGACTTAATACAGGACAGGGCATCCACGGCCCGGGCCAGGGCGCGATCGTGACGCTGTTTGTCACGATCCTGATGGTCGCTTACGCCTGCTCTTTGCTTTTCGATGTCGATTTCTGCGACTGACATTGTTCTTTTCCGTTCACGCTGTTAGGTGCGTCTTTCGATGATTGATTGACAATTGTATAGGCAGAATCAGCCGAACATTTCTCGCGAGTATGCAGGCGGGCGATATCAAAAGGGGCTACGGGCACCCGCGCGCAGATCAGCAATTCATCATCCGGTGTTTCTAAAATTCGCTTGACTTTTTCCGCTTCCGGCAGATCCGGCTCCGTGGGCAGATTCCGCTCCCGGTCCACGGTCAGCGCCGGAACCACACGTACCGCATGCTCGGAAGCCGTATCATAAAGTGTCAGCACATCATTGCTGGTGCTGCGAATCAAGAGATTACCATTGCCGCTCGTGCATCCGGTCACACACTGCACAGCATCCAGTCCGCAGCTATCGTGATTCGCGATACTGATCAGTTCGCTGGCATCAATGCGCGAGCAACTGAGGAACTTCATCGCGGCAACACTCATGCGATACCAAAGAGCCAACGTTGAGCAGTTGTGGCTGTGGAACAATACCACATCTTCATACTTCGGTATGTCTCTGCCCGGCTCAATCGTAATACCCTGTGGCGTAAGTTGTTGATATTTAGTACTCATCGTGCTTTGACTATTGGTAAATTCGTTGCTATATTGCTGTGGCGTTGTTCGACAATTCTGATTCGGTTCTGCTTCCAAGTAACTTTTTCTTCTGTCTCGCCGCTCTGCCTTATTTCAATCAAATATTAGTTTGGCGATTTTGCTGTCACTTGATGCTGAACCCTCGATACTGTTTGACTTCCTATAAGGCAATCATCATTCCACATATTTTAATATATGTATTTTATAATCTTAAATAAGTGCGTTTCAGAGATATCGTCGAATATAACCACAATACGTGTAGAATATTCCATCACTTATCATAGCTCCCAAATAACAAGGGCTTAGGTGTTTTCCTAAGCCCTTGCTTTCTAACTTGAAAGATATTGACAGCATCTCTGCTGATAGGAATCATAAATGAAACGCTTTTCCCTCTTCCCGCAAAGCATTGTCGCTAAACTGATGATCCTGATGGGGCTGGTATTGATCTTTATGATTGCAATCACTTTAATCAATACTCAAATGCTGTTCCGTCAGAGCGAAACCGATGTTCGCACGCACGCCCTGAAGATCGGCGATGTCATCAAACGTGCGATCGAATACGGCATGCTTCAAAAGAACTACGACTATGCTGTAAACATCGTGCAGAATATCGGCCTTGAACCGGGTCTCGACGGGATCTGGGTTTATAATCCCAAGGGGGAAGTGCGTATTTCAACCGACTCTTCCGCTATCGGCACACAACCTTCTAAAAACTCCCTGCAATGCATTCAATGTCACCGCTTTAGACCCCCGCTTGTCACGCTGTCACTGGAACAGCGCGTCCAACATATATATGATGATGCGGGAAATCGAGTGCTGGGATTAATTACGCCAATCGAGAACCAGCCAAGCTGTTCCAACGCTGACTGCCACGCTCATTCGAATGATGAACAGATCCTCGGCGTCGTCGAGATCCGCCGTTCTCTGCGCGAAGCGGATAAAAGCGCTCGCGAAACCCGGAACACGATGCTGACGATCTCCGCACTGCTGATTCTGTTGTCCGTCGTGCTATTCTTCAGCTTTATCCGCAGAGTCATTCAACGACCGATAAAATCACTGATCGAAGGAACGCGCCGTATCGCCGCGATGGATCTTGAGCATACCATCCCTGTTCAATCCCGTGATGAACTTGGCTTGTTGTCCGTTTCGTTCAACCAGATGACAAAAGAATTATCCAATGCCAATGAAGCCAACCGCCGATGGTCGGAAACCCTTGAAGAACGCGTGCAAGAAAAAACATTTGAACTGGAACGCGCCCAAGCACACTTGCTGCTGGTCGATAAAATGGCTTCGCTGGGTAAACTCGCGGGAGTGGTGGCGCACGAAATCAACAATCCGATTGCCGGCATCCTGACCTATGCCAAACTCTCGATTCGTAACTTATCTGATCATCCCTCTCCCGATCAGATTCGGGACTCCATCGAGAACCTGAGCGTGATCCGTGACGAATCCAAGCGCTGCGGCGACATCGTGAATAATTTACTTCACTTTTCAAGAAAGTCCTTCGGAAAGAGCTCCGACAACGACCTGCGGCCGATTATCACACGCAGTATCGAACTCACAAAACACAGCGCTGACACTCAGAGAATTAAACTCGACTTCAGAATCTCCACTCCCAACACGAGGATTTTCTGCGATCCCGCCGCAATTCAGCAAATGCTTCTCGTCTTCCTGATTAACGCCATCGAAGCCATGCCGGAAGAGGGCGGCGAGGTTAGCGTTGAATTGGAGGATGGCAAAACGCCGGATTGGATCCATCTGATCGTCCGTGACACCGGCAGCGGAATATCGGACGAAAATTTCGCGCACATTTTCGAGCCGTACTATACCACAAAAGATACTTCCGATAATACGGGCCTGGGTCTTTCGGTCGCCTATCGCATCATTGTCGATCAGCACCATGGTCAAATCGAAGTGGAAACAGCGGTCGGATCCGGTACGGCTTTTATCATTGCACTCCCCGTCAAAGCTCCGCTGAAGCCGGCAGAGTCTTCAACTCCAGATCAGGACACTCAATAACCATGAAAAACGATACCGCTATCCTTATTGTCGACGACGAGCAATCGGTCCGCAACTCGCTCCAGAAATGGTTTGTCACTGAAGGCTTCAATGTCTCGACCGCAAAAAACGCGGACGAAGCAATGGCCATTTTAAGAAGCCAGAGTATTGACCTTGTACTGCTGGATATAAAAATGCCCGGCATGAACGGTATTGAATTCAATCGCTGGATCCGTTCACAAAACCCGGACATTATCGTAATCATGATGACCGCTTTCGCTTCGGTCGACACAGCCGTCGAAGCACTCAAGGATGGAGCCTACGACTATGTTGCCAAACCGATCGACCCTGACGACCTGACACATATCGTTCGCAATGCTCTCGAAAAACGCAGCTTAGCAACCGAGAACACCCAGCTTAAACAACAGATTGCCGCGCTGTCGATGCCGGAAGATATAATCGGAGAGTCGCCGAAAATCAAGCATGTGCTCGAAATGGTCGCCGCCGTCGCGAATACGGACGCCACCGTGATGATACGCGGCGAAAGCGGAACGGGCAAAGAGCTTGTGGCTCGCGCTATCCACAGCAACAGTGCCCGCCGCTATGCGCCGATTATCAGTGTCAACTGCGGGGCGGTGGCAGAATCCCTGCTCGAAAGCGAGCTCTTCGGCCATGAAAAAGGCGCTTTTACCGGCGCCAGCGCCCGCCGCAAAGGTAAGCTGGAACGCGCCCACAAAGGAACGGTCTTCTTCGATGAAATCGGCACCATCGGGACGAAGATGCAGGTCGAGCTGCTGCGCGTACTCGAATCAAAACGATTTACACGCGTCGGGGGAGAGACGCCGATAGACGTCGACTTCCGAGTCATCAGCGCGACAAATCACGATCTCGAAGCCGCCGTGGCCGCTGGTGCTTTCAGAGAGGATCTCTATTTCAGACTGAATGTATTCTCAATCACGATACCGCCGCTGCGTGATCGCGCGGAGGATATCGAACCTTTAGCGAAATACTTCGTAACCCGCATTGCGCGTTCAATGAGCCGCCCCGTTAAAAGCATCTCGAAAGAAGGCATTCAAATGATGCTGACTTATGACTGGCCGGGAAATATCCGCGAGCTGCGCAATGTCATCGAACGGGCCATCGTCCTCTGCAAGGGAGACACCATCGAACCGCCCGATCTTTCCTTCCCTTTTACTTTCCGTTCAAAACAACCGGCCGGCGATACGCTTGAAGAAGTCGAAAAGGCGCACATGCAAAGAGTGCTCGAACGATGCGATTGGAATATCAGCCAGGCAGCCAAACTGCTCGATATCGATCGCACCACCCTGTACAGCAAGATCAAGAAATTTGATCTGCGTCAGCCCTGATCGGATTCCTGCTCATCAGAATCACCGCCCCCGATAATATCCTGCACCAGCTTCGTATAAGCGGCTTCGGAAATCGATTTCTGCAGCTCCTCCGCGAGCGAATCTTCATCGATTTGAGTTAACGCCTGCTCGGGCAGCTGCCTGGCAAGCCGGTTATCCAGCTTCAGAATCTCATTCACATACCAAGACCAGGTTTTCCCGCCTCGCCGGTAATGCGCGAGTTCTCCGTGCAGCGCTTCGGGTCTCACTTCAAACAGCCAGCCTTCTTCCATCGGATCAAGATGAAGCCGATTCGGCCAGCTCGTCAGTGATTCATTCACTGCAATGACGACACCCGTAATGGGCGATACGATGCCGAACTGCCTGCCCCCTTTAATAAAACCTCCGCAAACAGCGTCCCGCTCGATCCTCTTCCCCTCTTCCGGCAAGGTTATCCCTTCAATGGATCCAAGTATCGAAGCAGCGATTAGATCAATTCCAATGCGGATTCGATCCTGATCCAGCATCTGCAGCCAGAAATGCCGCGGATGGAAGAATCGGTTCGCCCACCTTAATGGCTGAACCATCTGCGACATCAAAGCGATCCGCAAGGGATGCACGCCTTCCGGTCTGTTCATCGCCGTAATCATTGATCCTTCCGCTGACTCACTGCCGCCTCTAAGACCAATATCCAGAGGACAGGTTTCGCATTGGAAATTCCGATCGCAAATCTTATAGGCTACCATGCCCAGTTCCATCCAGACACAGCATCGCTCACCTTCTGGAACGAGGGAGAAATGGGTTTCTTTGGGAGAGGGAAGAGCACACATAATCTTAATTCTTTGCTTGTTTTATTCTTTCTACGGCAATCTGTGTTCCATGTTCTCAAATAACTGAATAATATTATATTAAAAACTTGGCCTCCCAAATACTTGTCGTTCATCACTACAGTAAGTGTTGAATATTCCTACAATCATAGTGATTATATGAAGAAAGGCTTAGAAAACTTCCTAAGCCTTTATTTTTATTTTCCATAATCTACTATCTGATTAGTTGTCAATAGGCTCTCCGAATTAGTACTCCTCCGCCCCGTCTTCGAAATCTCCATTCTGATTGCGCTCCGGCTTGGCTTTGAAGTTGTTGAACTTATAGCTGATATTCAGCATCACCACCGGCGAATCCATCGAGAACTTGCTGTAATCATAGAAACC
>JAHIZR010000428.1 GCA_018814465.1 bacterium
CTGTTGATTGTTCTTCGACGGAAATCTTCAGCAAAACTGCTTCACTGGGGAATCGCCCTCGGCTGTATTATTTTATTGACATTACCGGTTTGGATCCGGAATCTGAACGATTTTGGCGGACTGCTGCCCTTGCATGCGGGTTTCGGTTCTCCCGCGTGGCGGATGCCGGCTTTGAGTTCAATGTTGTTCTCATTTCGCTCGCTGATTTTTCCTTGGAGCGAATTCTGGCAGGGAATCATCGGCATCATATTGATTTCAATTCCGTTCATTATTATTCTATTTTTTCGTTATCGAAACAGCCCAGGGCAAAGAATAGGATTCGATATATTCTCTTTTGGATTCGTACTGACATTCATTGCCTTTCTTTGGCTGAACCTGCAGTATGATCAGGCTGAATCCCGCTACCTGTTCGCGGCTTGGCCTGCTTTTGCGTTGTTTGTTTCGCGATCCGCGCGTTCCGTCTCTGATCTGTGGCTGTTGAACGGCGCTCTGCTGCTGCCTTTTCTGCTGTTCCTGCTTTAACACAATTTCTCCTTGCTCGAAAAGCTAAAAAACCTCACCCGCGCTTCACTGGTCTACGGTGTCGGTCACATCCTCACGCGACTCGTCACCTTTCTCCTGTTGCCCTACTACAGCCATAAAATTTCACCTGCTGAATATGGTGAGGTTTCGCTCTATTTTTTGTTTCTTGCCGTCGTTCAGACATTCTTTCTCTACGGTCTTGATATCGCCTACCTTCGCTACTTCAATCTCGCGAAAGAAGAGAAGGACAGACGGACCATCACCGGCACAACCTTTTGGGCGACGGTCCTAAGTTCGTCCGGACTTGCTTTGCTGATAATCATCGGCAGCGGTACGCTCGGCAGCCTCCTGATCGCCCATCCCGTTCATCCCGAACAAACCGGAGCGATGATTCGCCTCTGTGCCGGCATCTTGTTCTTTGACACTCTGTCGGCCTTTCCGTTTCTGCTGCTCCGCAGTACTCATCGCCCGCTTCGTTTTACGGCAGTCAAGCTGCTGAATGTTTGTGTTAATATCGGTCTGAATATCTGGTTCGTCGGTTATCTTGAAATGACAACGGCGGGTGTCCTCTGGGCCAATTTCCTCGCCAGCCTGTTCACGCTCATTGTGCTCCTTCCGCGCATCATTCGCAGCGGAGCGTTTACGATTGACCGTCCTCTGTTCCGCGAAATGCTCCGCTTCGGGCTTCCCAATATCCCGACCTATCTCTTCGTGATGGTTGTCGAGCTGGCGGACCGCAAAATCATCGAGCTCTATCGCGGCATCGAGGAAGCCGGACTCTACAGCGCCGGCTACAAACTTGGCATGTTCATGGCGGTCGTAACGGCCGCCTTCCGCTTTGCTTGGCAGCCTTTCTTCCTGTCTCATGCCGACGACGCCGAAGCGCGCCCTATGTATGCCCGCGTGCTGACATACTATCTGCTGGTTACGGGTGTGCTGTTTCTCGGTCTCGTCTTCTTCATTGATCCTCTGATAAAGCACGATTGGCCGGGCATGGGACCGATTATCGACGCTCGCTATTGGGCAGGCTTGTCCGTCTTCCCGATCATCTTGCTGGCCCACATTTTCGATGGTGTCTATGCCAATCTGATGGTTGGAATCTATCTGAAAAAGCAAACCCGCAAACTCCCTCTGGTAACCGGGACCGCCGCCGTTTTCACCATCGCAGCCTGCCTGCTGCTTGTCCCAACCTATGGCATGATGGCTGCCGCCTGGATTACGCTGTGCGCTTTTGTCTTGCAGGCCGGGCTGCTGTATGTCGTCGTCAACAAAGTCTATCCCGTTCCCTATGAATGGTCGCGTATCGGCAAGCTGACCTTGCTGTGCGTTGTTCTTTTTTTTGTGGCCGTTTACGTCGGTGAAAGCAGTATGGCAGTCCGTGTCTTGCTGCTCTTCTTCATTCCCTTCGGACTTGCACTGCTCAAATTCTACGATGATCGCGAACGGTTCTATATTCGAAAACTGTTCGGGAGACAATGAAATTCCTCTACATCACTCCGGAACATGTTTCGGGTACGCTTTCCCTGTTTAAGAAGGAACATGAACGCAGGGGAGATGAATGCCGCTTCGTTACCTTCTGGCACTCGCGTTACGATTTTGAAGACGATATCTGCCTGAATCTTCCGCTCATGCCCAATCTGGGTTGGGTGCGAGGATTGCGCGCTTCGCTTGGCCGTGATCCGCATCGCGCCTTCAGCCCCAGCGCGGATTCGCTGCCGGTTTGGAATCCCGGGACCCTCACAAAAAGCTTCTTCCGCTTCAGAGACTTCTTGAACTGGCCCCAGATCGAGGATGCCGTCAGGCAGCATCATCTCGATGAATTCGATATAATCCAGCTCGACAGCGGCTTGGATTTCACTCGTGATGCTCGCTTCGCCGCAAGCTGTGCGCAAAAAGGCGCACACCTGCTTTGCTTCTATCACGGGTCCGACTTGCGCTGTCGCGGCATCATTCCCGAAGTTGATGCTCTGGTTTCGCTTCGCCTGACCAGCGAATGGGATCTGCTTGAATACGACAGCCGTCTCGAGTATCTTTTTCTGCCGTTCGAAACCACGGCTTGGCCGGACCGCGAGTTTTCTCCGCGCAAGCCGCTGAAAATCTGCCATGCGGCGCGCAATCCGCTCAAAGGAACTGCCTACGTCATTGCCGCTGTTGAGCAGCTGCAAAAAGAGTTCGACATCGAACTCGTTTTGATGACGGATTTGCCGCATCGCTTGGCGCTTCAAGTAAAATCTGAATGTGATCTCTTTATCGACCAATTGACAAATGAAGGCGGATGGGGTTATGGCATGAGTTCCGTGGAAGCCCTCGCCATGGGACTGCCTGTGATCACCAACATTCCAAGGCAAATGGAAACCGGAATCTCTCCGCACCCCTTCATTCAGGCGGAGCCCGGCAATCTCCATGAGATATTAAGAAAGACTCTGCAGGATACATCCCGTCTCAATGCTGTCATCAAGGATGGACAAACTTGGGTCCGTGAACGGCACGATGTAGTCAAAGTCGTTGATCGCCTTTATTCCCTCTATGAGCGTGAAGGATGGCTGACAAAAAAGTGACTCTGAGCGTTGTCCTCATTTCCTGGAATCAGCTTGACTTCCTGCGGCGGCTCGTCCGGCAGATGCTTGATCAGGATTACGATCCTGCCGACTATGAAGTCATCATTGTCGATGACGGATCCGCAGACGGCACTCAGGAATGGCTTCAGGAGCAGGCGGATCCCCGGCTGGTCATCCTTCTCAGTAAAGACATGTGTGGCCGGTCTACCTCAAGAAATCGCGGTATTCTAAAAGCGCGCGGCAAAATCATTGTAATGCTTGACGGCGATCACACGGTCAATCGCGATTTTCTCAGCATTCATGCCGCTCGCCATCGCGAAACGCTTTGTGCCATCGTTGGGAAATCGGATTTTGCCGACCACCCGGATTTCGTTGCCCTGAATCATTACCTCAACAACGGCGGTGCTGTAAAGCTGCCTCAAGATGCGCCGCTTCCCGGACGCTATTTTCTCACTCGCAATTGTTCTGTTCCGAAAGAGATTCTTTTGAAAGTCGGACTCTTTGATGATCGCTACCATGTCTGGGGCGGGGAGGACCTTGATATCGGAGCTAAAATCGAGGATGCGGGCGTTCCTATCTACGGAGAGTCGAATGCGCTTGCGGTTCATCACCATCTCCGGCCCTTGCATGACCTGCTCGTCAACCTTTATGAATATGGGCGGCTTGGCGTCCCCTATGTCCTTGATCGTCATCCGCGCATGTTTCGGGAGCTGAATCTCGACCGCCTGCTCCCGAATCCTTTTGAAGGCGACAGATTCTCGAATCTGCGAAGACTTTTACATCGGCTCTTCATGCTTTTTCCGTTCTATGTCTGCATCAAGTTCATCGCCAACTTATTTCGCAGGCATAAACTCCCTCGCTGGATATTCGATTACCTTCACCTGAGGCAATACGGTTTCGGCTACATCGCCTCACTTAAAAGCAATAAAACATCTGCTGATAAAGATGGCAACACTTATTGACGGTAAACAAACTGCGAAACAAATTCGCGGTGACATCAAGCGCAAAATTGATGAGCGAAAATCCGACGATCTGCAAATCCCCGGTCTCGCTGTGATTCTTGTCGGTGACGATCCCGCGTCCGAGGTCTATGTAAATTCCAAAGGCAAAGCCTGCGAGAAGCTTGGCATGTTTTCCTTGAACCGGAGACTCGCGGCAGCATCCACCGAGACGGAAGTTATTGAGCTGATCCGTAATCTGAACAGCGATTCGCGAATTCATGGTATCCTCGTTCAACTGCCGCTGCCCGACCATATCAATACCGACCGCGTCATTCAATCCATTTCTCCTGAAAAAGATGTTGACGGTCTGCATCCTTTTAATATCGGTCTCCTCGTTGCGGGAAAACCGCGTTTTATCCCTTGTACACCCTACGGCATTCTGAAACTGCTCGCTGCTTACGAAATTTCGACCGCAGGGAAGGAAGTTGTGGTGCTCGGCCGCTCCAATCTTGTCGGCAGGCCGCTTTCCAATCTTCTCTCACTGAAAGCTGATTACGGCAACGCCACGGTCACAATCTGTCATTCTCGTTCGCGCGGCCTTCCCGATATTTGCCGCCGCGCGGATATTCTCATTGTCGCCATCGGTAAAAAGCGCTTCGTTACCCGCGATATGGTAAAATCCGGCGCGGTCGTTATTGATGTCGGTATTCATCGGCTTGCGGAAGAGGAGGGAGGGGGCGTTTGCGGAGATGTCGATTTCGAGAGCGTAGAGAAAATCGCATCCGCCATTACTCCGGTTCCCGGCGGCGTCGGTCCCATGACCATCACGATGCTGATGCAGAACACCCTGCAGGCCTGTGAACTCGCGACGGCTCGCGCTAAGAAGTGAATCCGCAGAAACTATCCATTCGCGATCTCGTCGCTTCGCCTGACCTCGAATTTCACTCTTTGGCGAATCCCGAACGTTCACACGCTGCCGCGCAGGCGGCCCTTGGCCGCAAGTACAAAAGCTTCAAATCTGAAGTCGCACTCACAGTCGTTCTCGAATTGGATAACAGCCGTTTCGAAATTCACGGCAGAATGGATGGCATTCGGAGGGTAAAAGACGGCTATTGCATTTATGAAATAAAGCCGGTACCCGGGAATCCCAGGCAATGGCGGCATCACTCAAAACTGCTGCGCGCCCGCTGGCAATTGATGCTCTATTGTGATCTGCTCCAAACCGCGCCTTCACCGTTCAGGGGTAAGCTTCAAAAAGCGATTCTCCTGCTCGCTGGTGATGATGGAAAAGTCTGCGAAGAATCAATTGACATCAATACCGCCGCAGGCACGCTGCGGAAGCGGCTGCGTGCAATTCAAAAAAAGCAGGAAGCCCGTCTCGCCCGGCAGCGCGTGCTCGAATCAATCGACCGGTTTTTTGAAGCCGACAAGCAATCGGATCGCCCGCTCCAAGTTTCCGCTGAAAGCAAAATCAATTCAGATCCTCTGCCGAATAGGCTGCTGCTGACTCTGCCGCCGGGTGCGGGCAAAACCCGCCTTGCCCTGCGTTTTGCTCTGCGCGCCGCCCGCAGGCTTAGATTGCCGGTTTACTGGATTACCGCCAAGGCTGCCGGGCGTCATGCGGTTCAGGAGGAGATCGAACGTCTGCAAGCGCTCGGTCTCAAGCTTTCTTTTTGCTGGAAAACAACCGCTGATCGCCTCTGCAGTTGCGACTCTCCGGGCGAAGATTGCCCGATCAGAATAAAAACTCAGACCGCTCTTTTCTTCGGCGAATTATCCGCAAGCGAACTTGCCGAACCGTCCGCCTGCTGGTGCCCGCATCAGATTCAACAATACCTCCAGACTCAGTCACACATAGTAATCGCGGACATTAACTACCTGCTGAATGCCTCCATCCTGAGTCAGTATCCTGCCGTTCTCATCATCGATGAAGTTCAGCATTTCGTGAATCGTTTGCTCGATCATTCCCGTGTCGTCATTCCGCTTCGCCGACTGAAAAAGCTGATGCAGAGACTCCCTGCATCAAGAAGACTGAAATTCTCCGAGTTGCTGAATCCGGAATGGTTGGATGATGAATTGCTGTCTTCGAATCCTTCGCTGTGGAACGAATTGGCCGTCTTACTCAGACAATGCGCGGTCGAAGACGACCTGTCATACACGATTCAGCGGCTTGCTGCTCTGCTCGCGAAAGATCCAGACAACTACTCGCTGACCTGGTATTCGTCGGGTTTGGAGTCCGGCTGGATCGGAATGATCGCCGAACCGGAATCATTTGTCTGCGAAAGCCTGCGGCAGTACCCGGTCGTCGCTGCCTTGAGTGGATCATTGCCGGAAGATCCCGACACTCTGCGCGCGCTGCTGCCCGGTTTCGCCGAATTCCAAAGAATATCCCCTGCGCGGGAATCTTCACAACCGGTTGCGATCGTTCCAGAACTCGATTTCCGCTTTCCGGTTTCCATATCTGATATCACGAGAGCGGTTTTCCTGCTGGTCGAGCTTCATCGTGAATTTAAGAGCGTGATCGCTGTTTTTACGCAGAACCGTGAATCTTCCGTGATTCTCAGCGACGCTCTTCGCGTCCGCGGATTTGTCCCTGTGATTGATTCTGATATCGATCCCGCCTGGAAAATCGTCGCGGATCTCAATCCTGATTTTGTCCTCATCCCCTTGGGCAGCAGCCTGAGTGAATCCGTCAATCCTCCGGTCGGGCTTTTCTCATGCACCGCGGTTCTTGCTCCCGGACATACTCCGCGGGATAAGCTGCGCGAGCATTGCGCGAATCCCGCTGACTCAGCTTCATTTTATCGGCAGAGTGTTCGTGAATCCGTCTCTCGTATCATTCAGGCTGTCGGCAGGGTTCACAGATCACTCGTAAATAAAACTCCGGTCTTTCTGCTGAATCAAGCATTCGTGAATCCCGAATTCCTGCGGCTCTGGCCTCGTTCATGGTCCGGGGAAACGAAAGAGATCATCTTCGATTCCGTCACCGAGGCTCTCGCATATATTCGCTCGCAGCTCTCCGAAACCGCTTCAACAAAATGAGCATTCTGACTTCTGACTCAATCTATCTTATCGGAATCGGTGGCATCGGCATGGCGAATCTTGCTGTGCTGCTGCAGGAAAGCGGCCTGAAGGTTTCCGGTTCCGATGAAAACCTCTACGAGCCTGCCGCATCCATTCTTCACGGTGCCGGCATTCAGGTTCAATCGCCTTACGCGGAAGCGAATCTCCCGCATCGCGACTGCCCGATCGTTGTCGGCAATGCGATGTCTCGCGGTCATGTCGAAGTTGAAGCCGCGCTGCGCAATCGTAATCCGTTGTATTCCTTCCCGGAGATTCTTGGCCGGCGGATTCTTAGTTCACGGCATAGTTGCGTGGTTGCGGGTACGCACGGCAAAAGCACGACCTCCGCTTGCCTTGCCTACTTGCTGAAGCAGACAAATCAAAATCCGGGATACTTGATTGGAGGGAAGCCGCTTGATCTGCCCGCCGGCGCCGCGCTCGGAACCGGCCTTCCTTTCGTCGTTGAAGGAGATGAATATGACAGCGCCTTCTTTGACAAACGTTCCAAATTCCTGCACTACTTCCCGCGGATTCTGACTCTCGGCTGCGTCGAATTCGATCACGCCGACATCTTTAGTAACCTTGATGAAATCCTGCTCAGTTTTCGCCGCTTGATCAATCTGCTTCCCGATAACGGCTGTCTGATCTACGATGCCTCTTCCGAACACGCCCGCGCGCTCGCCGCAGCCGCTCGTTGTCGGAAATGGTCGGTTGGTTTCGAGGATGCTTGCGACTGGCGGCTCGGTTCATCCGGCAATCATCATCTGCTGACGACACCTGACCGCAAACAATTGGACTTTCGGATTCCTCAGCCCGGCTGGCACAACCGGCTGAATGCGCTCATGGCTTTGGCATCCGCCAGCGCCGTGCGGGAAAACACTCAAGCCTATCTTGAAGCCCTCGCTTCGTTTCAAGGCATTCGCCGCCGTCTTGAAAAACTCTTCGAAAATGAGTCTTTTGTCGTGTTCGATGATTTCGCGCATCATCCCACCGCCGTTCGAGCTGCGATCCTTGCCCTGCGAGAGTCCTATCCGCAGCACAGGATTATTGCCGTCTTCGAACCGCGTTCCAACACCTCGGTAAGGAATATTCACTCATCGGAATTCACCGAATCATTTGCTGTCGCTGATGAAATCGTTGTCGGCTCAATCCACCGCCTCGAACGCATTCCTGCAGATCAAAGACTGGATATTAACAGGATAATCGGCGAATTGCACTCGCGAATTTCGTCCGCCGTACACCTTGAAAACTCCGAAATAATTGAGTATCTTCTGAGCAGGCTTGACTCGCAACCGACTGCCTTTCTGTTCATGAGTAACGGCAGTTTTGATTCCGTGCCGGCGACTTTCGCGGATCGGCTTCAAGCATTATAATCACGCAGATTGATTCTTCAATCTGACGTGGGGACGGATGGGGCACTGGTGGCCCCCACGGTCTTCAAAACCGTTCGCGTCCGCCTCGCGGCGGATGGCTGGGTTCGATTCCCAGACGTTCCCGCCAATTTCTGCACGGGCTGCGGTGAGCTTCACTGCGGCCCGTGTCCGACAAAAGAGCGAATATCTTCTCATTACCCCCGCCGGGACTTGATTCTTTCCAATTCGTTCTCCAAATTACAAAGCATATGACAGCCGTCATATGCTTTGCTTTATCCATAGGAGAGTGAGATGAGTAAATTCAAACATCCCTACTATCCGATCATCTATGTCAGAGGATTCGCCGGAACGATGTCGGAGGTCGAAAACACATCCGCAACGCCCTTCATGGGTTTTAATCTCGGATCCACCAAGCTGCGTCAGGCTTGGACCGGAGAGTTGCGGAAATACATCTTCGAATCGCCCCTCGTTCGCCTCATGAAAGACCACGGTTATCGCGACGTCTACGAGGAAGGCCGCATTGCCGACGGACCTCTTTCCTCGCGCAGCATCTTCATCCTCCGCTACTACGATGAAGTCTCGGAATCCTTCGGCGGTGGCAAGCAATTGGAGGTGGAACACTTCGCCGAACGCTTGGGCGAACTGATCGAAGAAGTCCGCGATAAGACATGTGCCTCTGCTCCCGACAAAAAAAACTTCCGCGTCTATCTCATCGCCCATTCCATGGGCGGACTGATCTGCCGCTGCTTCCTGCAGAATCCCCGGATCAGCAGCCCTGCCCTTAAACAATGTGTTGATAAGGTTTTCACCTACGC
>JAHIZR010000429.1 GCA_018814465.1 bacterium
ACGGTATCCTGCACCTTGACGAAAGCTCCCGGACGACCGGTGAAGGCTTCCGCGACATGGAACGGCTGGGAAAGGAACTTCTGAATTTTGCGCGCGCGATCCACGACCTGCTTGTCATCGTCGGACAATTCATCCATGCCTAAAATCGCGATGATATCCTGCAGATCTTTATAACGCTGCAGAGTCGACTGCACGCCGCGCGCGACATCGTAATGTTCCTGACCGACTACCGCCGGATCAAGGATCCGCGAGGTGGAGTCGAGCGGATCGACCGCGGGATAGATTCCCAACTCAGCGATCTGGCGTGATAACACAGTGGTGGCATCAAGGTGCGAGAAGGTGGTGGCGGGAGCCGGGTCGGTTAAATCGTCGGCGGGAACATAAATCGCCTGCACCGAAGTAATCGAGCCTTTTTGCGTGGAGGTGATGCGCTCCTGCAATGCGCCCATCTCCGTTGCCAGTGTCGGCTGATAGCCTACCGCGGAGGGCATGCGGCCAAGGAGCGCGGAGACTTCAGATCCCGCCTGTGTGAAGCGGAAGATATTGTCGATAAACAAGAGCACATCGCGGCCTTCTTCATCGCGGAAATACTCGGCGATCGTCAGGCCCGTCAAGGCGACTCGGGAGCGGGATCCGGGAGGTTCATTCATCTGGCCGAAAACAAAGGCCACTTTAGAATCCTTCAGAGCATTCCGGTCCACACTCTCGATATCGAATTTCTTTTTATCGAAGTCCTTGCCATACGAAACGACTCCCGTATCCACCATTTCGCGGAGCAGGTCATTTCCCTCGCGGGTCCTTTCTCCGACTCCCGCAAAGACGGACAAGCCGGAGTGCGCCTTGGCGATGTTGTTGATCAATTCTTGAACAATAACGGTCTTGCCGACACCGGCCCCTCCGAAGAGACCGATTTTCCCGCCCCTGAGGAACGGCTGAATCAGATCGATCACCTTGATTCCGGTTTCGAGCACTTCGATTTGCGTACTGAGATCAACCATTTTCGGAGCCGGGCGATGAATTGGAAGCAGATGATCGGATATGACATCGCCGAGACCGTCAACAGGTTCTCCGACAACATTCATAATTCTTCCGAGCGTCGCGGTTCCTACCGGGATTTTAATCGGACTCCCGGTGTTTTCAACTTCGGCTCCCCGGACCAGTCCCTCAGTGGGATCCATCGAGACCGCACGGATGGTATTGTCGCCCAGATGCTGCTGGACCTCGAGGGTCAGGGCTTTCTCGCCGTTTTTGCCGGGCACTTTCAGCGCGGTATACAGTGCGGGGAGCTCGTTTTCGGGAAACTCAATATCAACTACGACGCCGATGATCTGCTTAATCTTTCCCTTGTTCATGAATAGCGTTGCTCTTTTTATTACAGCTTACTAATTAGTTGAAGAAGTGGACAGCTTGTCCAAAATCTCTTGGCGGATTGCGGGATTCTGCAGGGCGAAAGAAGCATCCACGGTCATCCCTGCAATGGAGGCAATATGACCGCTCGAAGAATTCAGTCTGGTATTCAGCCAGTTCAAGACCAGATCGGGATTCGTTCTGCCGATAATCCGCAGCGCAGAGACAAGGTTCCGTCTCACAAACTCGCTTGAATCCGTCAGGAGCGGTTCCCAGAGTGTCAGCAGTTTTTCCGCCGTTTCGGGATGCTTTCTCGAATACCCTAACAGAGCTCGCGTTGTGAGTCGCCTCACTAAGTAATCGCGGTCCTTTACCCATTCATTCAGAGTATCCCAAACGAACTCGGGGTGAAATTCGATAAGCCCTTCCCGCCCGGAAATCGTATCGAACACAGCGGCGGCAAAATCCCGCACATGCCAATCATCATCGAGCGCAAGATGGCGAATCATTCCTGTCCACAGGCTCGGCGAGTATTTGCTCAGTTGAGAAATAATCACCGCGCTCAGGCATCGGGTTTCCGGCAGCCGGGAGCTTGTCAGCCGCATGCAGATATTTACGGCTTCCTCCGGATGCTTTTCGAGTATCGCGGCAGCTTCCATACCTATTTGATTAAGCAGAGCCGGGGGATCGATGACAAAGCCCTGCAGAATTGAATCAACCGCTTCGACTTCGATCGCATCGTCCGGTTTGCCGATCCAGCTTTCGAGCAGCGTCAGAAGGCGCTTTGAAAGCGCGTCAACTTGCTGTGAGTCTTTGTCATGAATCACGAAAGCGGACCGTGCGTATGATCTTCTTGATGATTGTCGATACGCTCAATCTTGTCACGCAGGTCCTGCAGATCAAGGAAATGTGAGCCGACGGCCATGCGCAGTTCCGCGGCGATCCAGTTTTGCGTGGAAACCACACAAATTTCTTTACCGCGGGATCGCAGCAACTCGAGCGCTCGCTCGAAATCTCCGTCTCCGGAGAGCAGAATAGCCTTGTCGTAATTCTCGACCGTATTGAACATGTCCATTACGATTTCGATATCGAGATTAGCTTTCTGGGTCGAATCCCCGGAATCATTATCATAGATGGTCTTCAGAGCTTTGGTGCGCACAACATAGCCAGCATAAGCCAGAAAGCGGATGAAGTTTTCATCGCGGACATCGGGCGGCTGCTTCACTCCCATAAACCAATAGGCATCGGTCAGTTCGTAATCACCCTTCAAGACTTGCAGGAGTTTTGCGGGATCAAAGAACCAGCCTAAACCTTTTTTCTGGGTATAAAACATGTTGGCGCCATCGACGAATATCGATACACGTTTTCTCCCATACGGTGCTTCCATTTCTACATCCTTTACTTCAGTGCGGGCAGTGCCGACGGTGCCGGTCCGCAGACTTCATTCTTTCAATGCCGTTTGCGCCCCCCTTGAACTGGTAGGGTATCGCGATCGTCTCAACTATTCATCATCGAATCGCCGATATTGAAGCCAGAACCGCCGTTTTGCTTAATGTTTCCCTCAAGGGGTAATTAGAATAATAAGAATCAATCCTCCCAGGCTGCGATTGATTCACTTAAATGATCATTAGAGTATTATTTCAATCCCTCTGCACCGGCGACAATTTCGAGGATTTCTCCGGTAATCGCGGCTTGTCGCGCGTTATTGTAGCTGAGGGTTAATGAGTCAATCAATTCGGAAGCGTTTTTCGTCGCATTTTCCATGGCGGTCATGCGCGCAGCCATTTCCGCCGAGTAGGATTCGAGCAGTACTCGCCATAGTTGGATTTTAACAAACCTCGGTAGAACGGAATCCAGGATTTCCATTTCCGACGGTTCGTAAATCAGATCGGATGCCGCCGCGGCCATTTCTTCTTCGGTCGGTTCAATCGGCAGCAACTGTTCCACCACGACCTGCTGTTGCAGCACGCTCTTGAATTCATTATAAACGAGCAGCACACGGTCGATATTTACTTCAGCGACATAGCGTGAAATCACTTTATCGCCAAGATCAACGGCATCGGCGAAGGTCATCTGATTAAAGAAGTTTATTTTTCTGGCGGTGATATTTGCGCCGCGGCGATCAAAAAACTCCGTTCCTTTTTTCCCGACGGTGATCAGCCGGACGTCGCTTGTCTTGTGCTGCTCGATCAGTTCGCGGGACTTCTTCAGGATATTCGCATTGAAGCCGCCCGCTAATCCGCGGTCACCGGTCACGACAACAATCGCAACCTGCTCCGGCGCGCGCAAGGCGAGCAGAGGATGAGTCGAGCGGTCGATACGTCCGGATAGTTCACGAATCACGCGACGCAGCTCCAGCGCATAGGGTCGCGCGCGAAGAATATCTTCCTGCGCGCGGCGCAGCTTCGCTGCCGCCACCATTTTCATCACTTTGGTGACTTGCTGCGTGGATTTGACGCTGCTGATGCGTCGTTTGATTATTTTAAGACCGGCCATTTACTCTGTGATTATAGAGGTATGGTTTCTTTATAGAGCCGTGACCGTGAAAAATGAAAGGCGGCCAGCAATATGAATAAGATTAAGCGTCCTAATGCAGGAACACAGGCTAAGGTCCGTCCGAGAAAGGACTCATCAAAGAAAGGCGTAAGATTGATACTCAGTGCAAGCGTGGTGACCGCCAACACAACCGCTCCATAAAGAGTCAGTCTTGTTGTCCAGAGGAAGGCTACCGCCGGCAGCAGAAAAATCGCGTGATGTTCCCATGACAAAGATAAGCCCAGCAGTACGGCATTCAGCCAAAGCGAAGGCGTCGCGATCGAATGAGTTGTTCGTGAGCGAAGCTGAATCACTAATGCCATGATCAGGAACAGAGCAAGCAGTCCGGAAGCGATGAATCTTAAGGTCTGATCCTGTTCGAAACCATACCACATCGCGGGTTCATCGCTGAAGAGCCGCAGGAGTGCGCCTAATAAGCTTTGGTTTCCCCAGAATGCGGTTTGACATCCCGACAGAGTCTTAAGAAACTCGATATGCGCCCGGAACGGCTGCCAGCCCAGAATCAGTATCGTCAATCCCGCCATCACAGCAGGTATTGCGAGCGTTACCAGTGCGATCCACTTTCGCTTCAACAATCTAACGAACTCCGCCGCGAAAGCGAAGGGCTTGATATAAACCGCGCAGCCCATCAGTAATGAAGCGGAGAGCGATTTGTCTCGTTCTGCCTGCAGCAATCCGAACCACAACAATCCGGAGAGCATCATGCTTGTTTGCCCAAGCTGAAAAACTCTGGCGACCGGATAGCTCCCCAGCAATAATGCCAGCAACAAGACGCGATCCGGCTTGATGCCGAGTTGCCGCAACCATGCTTCCAGCAACAACAGAAAAGCGAACAGGACGATAATCTGTAAAGCCGCCCATCCTAAGCGCCAAACCTCAGAACCGAGCGATGCGAAAGGACTCAACAGCCACGGATAGAGCGGCGGATACATCAGCCACTGCGGTTCGCTCTTATCGCCTAACAGTTCATGATTTTTCGCGCTGTGCCGAACCCACTCCTCATTCTTTGCGAATCCCTTGCCCGGATAAAGATGTTCGGTGTCTCCGCGCGCGATATCCAGCGCCGCCGATTGCACACCGATGATATCATCATTTCCCGGCGGCAGCGCTGTTGCCAGGAATTGCGAAAGCGCCGCAATCAGCAGCAGCCATTTCAGTCGTTGAATCATCTCTCATCCGGCATTTGGCATGAATGAATTCGAATCGAAGCAAATCCGGCTGACTCCCCCTGATGGTTCAAGAGCTACTTATTCCAGCCGTTCTTGAAGTCCTGAGCCAGTGACTTCATCTTCGCCTCAAGGCTTTCATCTAACCTCAGTTTGGAAGCGATTTCGTCAAGGACATCTTTGCCGGTTGCCCGGAAGAAGCGGATAACGTCTTCCTGGAACTTCGGAATATCTTTAACCGTCACATCATCCAGATAACCTTGTCCGGCAATCCAGAGAATGACGATTTGTTCTTCAATTCTCCAAGGCGCATACTGTCCTTGTTTAAGAACTTCGGTCAAACGCTCGCCGCGAGTCAACTGGGCGCGCGTCGCTTTATCGAGATCGGAAGCGAACTGTGCAAACGCCGCCAGCGCGCGATATTGAGCCAGATCCAGGCGCAGTTTGCCTGCCACCTGACGCATGGCACGAACCTGCGCATTGCCGCCCACACGGGAAACGGAGATGCCGACGTTGATTGCGGGACGGATACCGGAGTTGAACAGCTCCGATTCGAGGAAGATCTGTCCATCGGTAATGGAAATCACATTCGTGGGGATATACGCTGAAACATCACCGGCCTGAGTCTCGATAATCGGCAAGGCGGTTAATGAACCGCCGCCGAAAGCGTCGGAAAGCTTCGCGGCGCGTTCCAGCAGACGGGAGTGCAGATAAAAAACATCGCCGGGATAGGCTTCGCGACCGGGCGGACGCCGCAATAAGAGCGAGAGCTGACGATAAGCCCAGGCATGCTTGGTCAAATCGTCATAGATGCAGGCGGCATGACCACCGTTATCACGG
>JAHIZR010000430.1 GCA_018814465.1 bacterium
GGTGATCTGATTCCGCTTTCATCGCTGATTACTTATGCCGAATACCCCGCGTTGCAGGGAATAACAAGACTGGATCGGGAACGAGCGATTTCAGTCTTTGCCAACGTCGCCCCCGGTCATTCACAGGACGAAGCGATCAAATATGTGGAAACTCTATCAAATAAAATGCCGGAAGGATACCGGATTGTACTGGGTGGCGCCAGCGTAGCATTTCAGGAATCGATGAGCAGCTTAATCTTCGCTCTGTTTATGGGAATTATCTTTGCTTACATGGTACTCGCATCGCAATTTAATTCCTTCGCTCATCCAATTACGATTCTGACGATTCTTCCTTTGTCGGTTGCCGGAGCCGCCGCTGCTCTGCTGATTACAGGCAAATCACTGAATATCTTCAGTATGATTGGCTTGTTGCTGCTGATGGGAATCGTGAAGAAGAATTCGATCATTCTTGTAGATTACGCCAATCGGTATCGCGAGCAAAGTCGGAACGCTCGTGAAGCGATGCAGAAAGCAGGTCCGATTCGCTTGCGTCCGATCCTAATGACATCCATCGCCACTCTGATGGCAGCGATCCCCCCTGCCCTCGGTATTGGAGCCGGTTCCGAGATTCGTTCACCGATGGCTATTGCGGTCATCGGGGGTGTTTTTGTTTCGACAGCTCTCAGTCTGCTGGTTGTTCCTTCATTTTATGTCAAGTTCGATAGCTGGATAGTCCGGTTATTCGGAAGAAAAACGAAAGCTGAGACTGATTCTGTGTTGCGCCAAGCGGAATAGCAAATTCTTACTGCAATAATAATAAGCACATAGGATTAATCTAAGAGCTTATCAGTTGCAATAGAGTGACTTTTAGGTAGACCAAAATCGCATGATTAAACAACGGGTTTCTTCGATATGCCTCTGATTAAGTAATATGTGCGCAAACCTGCGATCAAATCATTAATGATCAATAGCATGCAAATCGGAGAGGATTGTCTAAAAAGAGAAGTGTGTTCGCTATCCTACTTGACTCGATTAATTGACAGTTGTAAGTTACTGTTAGATAGTCCGTACTTTGGGATATATCTATCTATTCTGAACTCCCACTGAAGCGACAGTTTTGTCTGTTTCATGACGCGGGACGCGCTCGCGAGTCATGAACTCTCCTTCTCTTCCAGAGTCCTGCACCGTCGGACTATCCTATTGTGAGATGATCATAAGGAGAATTCGACATGAAAACTCATTCTTTGCTTTACGCCGCAATAGTTATCGTGGCGTTTTTGTTTTTCTGCAGCTCTGCAAGCGCACAGTGTGAAGCGTACATGCTGGCTTGTCTCGATGTAGATAACCCATCAGGCGTTCAGGAGCTGGTCATCACAATATGGACAGGCGATCTTCACTGCCTTGCAAGCGGTTATATTGACGTGATGCAAACTCCGCCGGATGGAGTCATTCTGGGACCCTATGAACCTGTGTTTGATAACGTGTTTTCGAGTTACTACACAGTTCGCATCCCGGTGACCGGAAATACGATGCATCCTCCGGGAACAATTGTCGGGCTGGACATTGCTGTGTCATTTGATGATCCTGGTTACAGCGCGTTGGCAACTACGGAGATTGTTTATATTGTCGATCCCACAGGACGGCTGGATCAGTTTCGTCCGACTCCCTGTTTCGATAGCGTTCCGCCCTTCATGCTGCCAATGACGGCGGCGTGTTTTCATGTATGTCATAAAATCTATCGTGTTCATCTTCAAGATGTCCCGATGTGGGAACGGCCGGTTATTACGGTATCACCCGGCTGCACAATGGAGGATCCCTGCATTCCTGATGCGTGTGTGCCGGGTTGCGATACGGATTATCGCTGGGGAGTCGATGAGATCGAAGGGGAATGGTATCTTGAGTTTGAATATTCAAATGCCAGTCTCGAGCCGGTATGCTATTGCGTGAGCTATACCGGAACATCTCCCTATACGACGACGAATGGCGGATTGCTGGCTGTCGACGAACTATGGCAAACGGCAGATCTGACACTTTGGAATATGTATACGGACATGTGCGGTTTGGTTGAGGTCTTTTCGTATCCTCCCGGAGCATGGACTGCGCCTTACACATCTCAATTATTTACTCCAGTCGGTGAGAAGCGGACACTACAGATTCCGGTGGGGGCGATGGCATTCATGCCGGGACAGGCTTTCCAGTTGATCGCCTATGTCGAGCCTGAGATCGGATTATGCGATTCGTATGATCCGGTGTGGTATGTTGAGGATGTGATGGTGACACCCGAGGGTGGTTTGGAGATTGTTGATGTGGGCGGTGAGTGTTCGGATGTGCAGGTACCAACAGCCATGGGCCCTGGGATGCACGAGTGCTTCAAAGTCTGTCATGATATCTACCACATTATCCTCCACGGTGCTGACGACGGCATACCGGAAATCACAGTTACGCCCGGTTGCGGATCGCCGACATTGTGTCCCGATCTGCCCGGATGCGTGCCCGGAGGTCCGGAAGACTACCGCTATGATATCTACAGGATCGGCGGGACCTGGATGCTTGAGTTCGAGTACTCCAATCCGAACACTGAACCTGTATGCTACTGCGTGGCATACGAGAATGTGAATCCGGAGGAGAAGAAAGCCTTTTTGCTGGCCGCGCTGGATGAAGCCAGCCAGACGCTGGATGTTTCGCTCTGGACAAGCGATTGTGGATGCGACTATCCTGCCAGTGGGATAATTATTGTATCGGATGGTCCCTATGAAATCGATCCGGAAGCCTGGATCGAGAGCTTCTTCGATGTCTTCTGTGAGCCGCGCCACTGGGAGGTTCCGGTCAATCCGGGCGACCACACGGTTGGCGAGAATTTCCAGTACGAGGTTGCGGTGGACTTCTTCGGCCCCGGTTCGGATCCGTTTGATGGGGTCGTCTACTATGAAAACGTGACCGTGACCCCAACGGGAGAGCTTGCCCAGTGGTATCCGCAGAGCCCATGCACAGGTGACAATGTGCCGCCACTGATGTCGCTCGGTGAATCCGCATGTTTCGAGGTCTGCCACCGGGTGTATGATATTCTGCTTGGCCCCGGGATCGATCACGGTGAGCCGATCATCGGCGTGGAACCCGGATGTGCTCTCCCCTGTGACAATGCGGGATGCATGCCCGGCGGTCCGTACGATTACTGCTATCACACGTGGTTCGACGGAGTGAACTGGCATCTCGAGTTTGAGTACTCCAATCCCGAGGTTGAACCGGTCTGCTACTGTGTGACCTACGAGGGAGACCGACCGAACTGCAATCCGCACGTGCTGGCGGCGCTGGATGAGCGCGATCAGGAGCTGCAGATCACGCTCTGGATGACCGGTGATGAAGACCCGCCGTGCGAGACAAACGCCTTGGTTTCGATCTGTCGCTCTGATCAGATAGGATCGATTGAGGACATCATGACCAATGTCGACGCCTACGGAACGACGGTGAGTGTGCCGGCCGAGAGTGGCGGTTTGCCGCCCGGCAGCAACTACCAGTATGTAGTAGCCGTGGATTTTGATGATCCCTATGAGGATGTACTGATCACTGAGGAAGTGATCGTCGGTCCGACGGGTCTGCTTGAAATCGATGATACGGGAGCCGAATGCACCGGTGATAACGTGCCTTCAGTGATGCCGGCAAACACCGCGGCCTGCTTTGAGGTCTGTCACAGAATCTACCATATTGATATACTCGGAGCGGGGACGGAGTTGCCACTGGTGACCGTTATCCCCGGCTGCCTGCCAAGCGGCCCTTGTGAACCCTATCCGGAATGCACACCGGGTGGCGAGTATGATTACTGCTATCAATTAATATGGCAGGAGGATCACTGGGAGCTCGAATTTGAGTATTCGAACGAGATGATCGAGCCGGTTTGCTATTGCGTGACTGTTGAAGCAGGGGAAACCGGACTCTACGGTCTCATCGCCATCGACGAACTGAACCAAACAGTCGATCTGACACTATGGAATACGACAGGAGTCGAGATTTGTGGTCTGGTAGATTTTTATTCCATCCCCCCCGGCGTCTGGATCGGACCCTATAATCCGGACTTTGTTTCTCCGGAGTCACGCGTAACTCTGCAAGTGCCCGTTGGAGCCGGAGTGTTCACTCCAGGACAGCAATTCGAGTTGCATGCCTTGGTTCAACATGCCGGCGGCCCCTGCGATCCTTATCCCGATCGTGAGTTCATTGATGATGTGATCGTCACGCCGGAAGGCGGTCTGCGCATTGCTGACACAGGCGGTCAATGTACAGATGATCATGTGCCTCTGCTGATGAATCAGGGCGATGCGGAGTGCTTTAAAGTCTGTCATCGGATCTATCATATCGATCTTGGCTCGGTATATAACGGGATTCCCAATATCACGGTAACACCGGGCTGCGGACCGCCGACGAGTTGTCCTGACTTGCCGGGATGCACTCCGGGCGGTCCCGATGACTACCGTTATGATATCTTCCAGGCTGCCGGTATGTGGTATCTTGAGTTTGAGTACTCGAATCCGAATATCGAACCGGTCTGCTACTGCGTAGAATTCACCAGTGTAACGCCGACTGATACGCGAGCCTGTATGCTGACTTCGCTCGATGAGGAGAATCAGACGCTTGATGTTACCTTATGGACGAATGTGCACTCTTGCGAACGACCGGCAAGCGGAACAATCACCGTGTCAAAAGGACCATATGAATTGGATCCCGATGCCTGGGTGGAGAGCTTCTTCGATGTTTTCTATATGCCTTGGCACCACAAGTTCCCGGTTACGCCCGGAACCTACACAACAGGTCAGAACTTCCAGTTTGAAGTGGTGGCGGATTTCTTCGGCCCGGGTTCCGATCCCTTCGATGGCGTTATTAGTCTTGAACACGTGACAGTCGATCCGACCGGCATGCTGCAGCAGTGGTATCCGCAACGAGCTTGCACGGGTGACAATGTTCCGTTATCCATGTCATGCGGTCAGTCGATCTGCTTCGAGGTATGCCATAAGATCTATGATGTTCTGTTGAACACAGGACCGACACCCGGCGAGCCGCTAATCAGAGTTGCTCCCGGTTGTGATCCTCCCTGCGACAACCCCGGTTGTACTCCGGGCGGAGCAAACGACTACCGGTATCGAGTCTGGTATGATGGTGTGACGTGGCATCTTGAATTCGAGTACTCCAATGTCTACAGAGAGCCGGTCTGTTACTGCGTTACCTACGAAGGAACTAAACCGCAAAGCTACACACATGAACTCGTTGCGTTGGACGAGCGGGATCAGATGCTGGATATGACGATGTGGATGACCGGCAGTGAAGAACCACCGACACTGATACCGGTAGATGTTGTTGTCTGCCGCACCGATCAACCTTACACAGTCATCTCGGTCGGCTCATTCATTCTGGACAGATATGACGAGTATCTGACTGTCAGCATCCCGGCAGACAACGGCGGCAATCCTCCGGGAACAGCATTCCAGTACGTTGTGCATTTCGATTATAATGACCCATTTGATGACGTGTTAATTACAGAAGAAGTAATGGTCAGGCTCGATGGCCTGCTCGAAATCGATGATGTAGGTGGAGAATGCGTCGGAGACAATGTGCCTCCATATATGGATCCTTATGAACCCTATTGCTTCCATGTCTGTCATAAGGTGTACCATGTTGATCTTAATATTTTCAGTACTCGAAAGCCGCTGATCACGATAATGCCCGGCTGTGATCCGCCTTGCGATGATCCGGGTTGTGTGCCTGGTGGCATATACGATTATCGCTATGATTTAGTTTGGCTGTCAGGTCATTGGGAGCTTGAATTTGAGTATTCCAATGAGAATACAGAGCCGGTTTGCTATTGTGTGATTGTTGAACCCGATCTGACGCCTCCGATTCCAGTAAATGACCTCGCACTTAACTATCAATTTGAAGAGTTGGCAGTACCGATGCTGCACTTCTATTGGGAAGCTCCGGAAGCCGGGACTTACACGATCTACTATTCGACGGATCCGAATAATCAAACCGATCCACCAGATCCAAGCTGGACGGATTTCCATACAGATTACTATGCGGCAGGAGATTGCCATTGGTCTGCTCCGATGCTGCCTGCGGTTGAAGAGTATCGGATTTTCGTGATTCAGTACACGCCCTAACAGAACAGCAGATCCGCGAATAAGGTTCAGGATTCATCTCTGAATAGGAGACAGCAAACCCCGTCATTATTGGCGGGGTTTGTTTATGAATTGAGAGCCGTCTCGATACTCATCCCGGATTGCAATGTGAAGAACAATTTAGCGGATTCCAATATTTCTTTTTTATGTTGTTCGATCACGCCAAATCCAACGACGGGCAGTTTTAAGAATTCTATACAACTGACTATAGCTCATTTGAATGTTCGCTTGAAAAATCGAACCGCGCATTCTCCTACGCAAGTCTACGAAATCAACTCCAAGAGGCAATCGCACGTATTGCAGTAGAACTAATCCCAAGTACTCAGAAAGCAAGGTTATTCGATCAGATCACACGGAAGTTTTCGAGTGTCGTTCTGGCTGTGATCACCCTACTGCTACAAACAAGGCAGTAGTCATGATCGGAATATTTCAGCGGCATTGTACTAAGTCCTCATTAACCCTCCGTCAGGAACTCATTAACGAGTTCAATCCAAAAAGACGCCGACCCTCATCAAGTCGGCGTTCTGCATTTCTTGCACAGTGAACTTACGTCAAATATCTCTATAAATCAAGTTACGTCACTCGCCATGCTGTTGTATATATCATCCAGCATTAAGGCCGCGCCGAACTGTAGCCCGCATTGAACTTCGTGCAATCCTCCACAGCCTCGATCCAAAACCACAGCGAATCCGCCATGTGAAACGGCACCTGATGCGCCCGCTGCCCTAATGTATCGAAGGGCTCCGCCGCGCTGTATCTGGTATAGGCCGGGTTGTTCTGCTCCACCGAATCGAAGTAGGCGCTGTCTTGCTTTTCGAACCAGCCCCAGAAATAGCTCCCCGCGTTCAGATCGACCAGTAGGTCCATTATCGACGGATAGCCGTACAGCTCCTCCTGCAGCGCGATCATGCGCGAGGACCAAACATCCCCCGAGTCCACCAGCACCACATTCGTTTCCAGCGAGTCATAGAGGCTCTGAGTCATGAAATTCAGGCAGTTCTGCGCGCTGTGCTTGTTCCCGTCCACTTTCGCCGGCGTCGTCCGCCCCCGCCCCTCCGCCGCCGCCATCGTCAGCAGCGCCATGACTATGATAAGTATCGTCCGCATCTTGCCTCCTTTATTGTGAAGCCCTGATATTGATCCAGTGTGAAATGTAAATCTCTTCCGTGTCCGAAATGTTTGCGTACAATCCGACCGTCATCACCGAGTCACTCGTCACGTCCGGCAGTGCGCAGCTCAGCGTATAATACCCCCAGGTGGAGTCGCTGATCCCCTCGGTATCCGAATAAGAGCCGCACGTTAATCCCAGCTTCCCGTCGTCGTTGTCCTTATTACGCGCCGACACGATCGCCGTCAGCGATTTCATCCCCGGCTCGCAGACGAACGCCTGCCGCAAATAATAATCTTCAGTGCCGCTGCTCGTCGCCCAGCGCACCGTCGTATCGGGTAAGCTGCACGAACTGTCCGCCGTCCCCGAGCTGTAGATCACCGTCGAAGTCATCCCCGCGCTGTAGACCGCCTGCTGCAATGCAACGAAACCCGAGGCAAGCCGCAGATCCACCGAGGTCAGATCGGTGCAGCCATTCAAATAGCTGCTGCCGCTCCAGTTTAAACTGCCCGCCTTGCGCGTGGTCACGACCTCATAATCCGTCTGCACTTCGCTGTCGTTGCCTTCACGCACATACACACGCCCTGATCCGTTCACATTGTACGTCGTCAGATAGATATTCCCCATCGGCCCGTCGCCGTTCCATTCGCCGTCATAACCGCTGTAGACGTAAAAATGCACCGGGGTGGCATCCTGCGATTGCAGACTCGGCCCCACCTTGTTCAGGCTCAGCGTCGTCAGATCGTGCCGGTGCAAATCCGTCGTCGAAGTCGGATCAACCAAATCGTTCAAATTCCCCGCTGTCACGCTGTCCGACACCCCGTCCAGCCGGTTCAGTTCCGCCGCCGTCGCCGTCACGCTCCCCAGCGCGTCAAACATTGATCCCAATTCGGCCAATACCGCCTCCACCGTCGCGCCGGAGTAATAGCCGCCCGCATCCGTCACCGCCACCAAATACGCTCCCGAGCTCGCGCCCGTATTGTCCAGCCTCGTCGCCGGTCCTAATTCCAATAAGGCCCCCTCCACCGTCGTTGAACTATAGTAGCTCCCCAAATCATAGATCCCGACGTCCGACGCCCCCTGATTCGCCGCCGTCGATGCCAGCGTATCCTTGATCGCCACGTTATCCGCCAGGAAGATCATCCCGTCCGTCTCCGTCAGCGTCACACCGTCCGCCTTCAAATAGACGGGAATCGCCGCCCCGTAATCGATATAATAGACGCCGTCGCCTACCTCCGTGAACGTGCCCAACAATGCGTCATCGGACACGCGGTAGAGCTTCAGCTCCACGCCCGTCAGCGCATTGCCTGATGTATCCGTCAGCACATAGCCATAGCGCCCCGTCCCCCACGCGCTCCCGGCCAACAGCAACATTGCCCCTAAAAGTGTCATCCTGAACAAAGGCTTTGCGCAGTGAAGAATCTGCTATGGTGATAGTCAAGGGATTGCCGAAAGATTTTGCGCATTCTGCTATTCGCGGTCTAATGCCGCAGGTTCAATGTTCGGGCAAGCGGGGCCGCACCGGATACTCAGCACGTTCTCATGAGGAACCGATCCTTCA
>JAHIZR010000431.1 GCA_018814465.1 bacterium
GAAGACGTGATCGGAGAAGATGAATTGGCGGGCTTGCTTGGCTGGCTGCGGTCGCATCCGGGGCAGTTTCCGCAGGTGCTGGAGTCGTATATGGAAACCGAGAGCCGCGATCTGAAGGGCGTGACACGCTATGCGGGCTGGGATATTTTTATTCAGTTCTCGGAAGACGAACATCAGTTGAAATTATTTTTGAGCCAGGGGACGAATGGAATTCTATTGGCGGACTCGGATTTCAAACGGCGGTCGCAGCTGTTCGGATTGGGACAGGTGGATCGCGCGGGGCAGCAATTGTCGGCGATCACGGCCAAGCGCGAAAAACCGGATACGGATAACACGCAGCAGTTTTACACGGTCTTTCAGGGCTGGATGCAGTCGGAAGGGATCAGTTTAGGAGAGCGGGCGGAACGGTGAGATGTAACGGCTGTGTTGCCGAGTCGGCGGTTGACCTCAAAGCAATTGCCATATTAGGTTGAAAAATATTGAATATGATTTCCATCCCACGACCTACAATTAGTTTTGACATAGAATTGCTCAGATTTGCTGTTGAAACTGATTACTTAGATTATGTAATGCCTTCACTGGGAAAAGCAATCACAGCTGCAAAAGACCGAATTGAAAGCGCCAAATCATCTGGTCCGACAGAATACTTTGACGCGGTAGTTGATGAAGAATGTGCATTGGTCGAGGACTTGCTCGGAATCAGTTTTGTATCTTGTCAGACCAAGATATATAAGGTGACATCCTATTTAGTAAAGGTGCATGATCGACTGGGACTATCTGGAAAATCACTCTGTAAGAAGCAAGAGTTGCCTAATAGAATTATGGGATTAGACGAACGTGCTGTTGCAGGTAAACCAATTACTAGAATTCAGCTGATTCATGCAGCTGCTAACTATTTTAAACACCATGCCGAATGGAAGCATTTCAAATGGTCCAAATTGACAGGCCATGCACTGAAGACCGTGGCTACTCTTCGTTGCGTTGGGATCAGACGAAACACTGGTATACTGCGAAATGTAGCAAGAGTCCTGGGTAATAGCGAATTCCACAACACTCTCCTGTTCTCCGGGATAGTTGATGAATGGGCCGCTGATGCATTGGTTCGTGTCGAAAAAGAACTCCAAAAGAAATGCTGATTTCGGCCGGGTTGCGCTGGCAGAAAATTGACCAACAAGCTCAAGTATTATGCTGCTTAACCCGGCTCGGCGGAGAGATGAATACGCCCCTAAAGCCCCCTGTGAACAGGGGGAGAGAAAAGCAACAGATTCCGGCGGGGAACCGCAAAGCCTTAATCCCCCCAAACCAATCCTTCACTTCGTTCGAGGACAGGGCTTGGGGGAGATAAGAGAAATAACGGAATGAACATACCGAATACGATGATTAAGAAGTCATTATATATTTTGCTTTCGCTTTTAGTGTTGGCGATGCTGTCTTATGCCGCTGACCCTCCGCCTCCGCCGGCGGGTGTGGAGCAGCAGACGGTGGAAGAGGCGGACTCGCTGGCGAAGCTGCTGTTCGGTGATGAGAAGACGGAAGACCGCGCGCGAAGTTATTTCGATCACGGCAAGGAAGACTTCGACGCCGGAGAACTGTTTATTCACGAAGCGGATTCGCTACGGGCGATTGGGATTGATACGACGCTGCAACTGCCGGGCGGAGTGTTCGGGATGATCCGGCAGGCCTTCGGCGATTCGACGATGTCCTCCAAGGAACTGGAGACCAGGAAGCGCGCGGAGGCGGCCTTTAAAGCTGCGAAGAAGAATTTCGAGCGAGCTTTGAAGGAATCTCCGGCAATGAAGGAAGTCGAGCTGTGGTTGGCGGCGACCTTCGAGCGGCTGAACGAATGGAAGAACGCGGTGGATCTGTACCGCGAGATTCTGAATGAGCGGCAGGGCGAGCACCGGCTGTGGTTCAACTATGGCTATGCGGCGCTGCAGGACGCGCAGTATGACAAGGCCGTGACGGGCTTCGATCAGGCGATCCGGATGTTCGAGCTTTCCACCGGACAACCCGACTCGACACCGAACCGCTACCGGATTTTCGCGGGCGAAGCCTATCTGCGCACCTATCAGGATAAATCAGCCTTGAAGATGTTCCGTGACGCGCAGGCGCATGCGGATGAGGCAACGGCAGCCGAACTACAAAAGACGATTGACTGGATTTTGTGGGATAACGGCGGGATCGCGACGGTGGAATACCGCGACGCAGCTTACAAAGCGGAAGCGGAAGAAGACTGGAAC
>JAHIZR010000432.1 GCA_018814465.1 bacterium
AAGCCACTCTGGTGATCGAAGCACTGCAGATGGCACTGCAGGATCGTAAACCGCCGCCGGGCTTGATCCACCACAGCGACCGTGGTGTGCAGTATGCTTCCCACGAGTACACCGACCTGCTTAAACAGCACGGCTTGAAAATCAGCATGAGCCGCAAGGCCAACCCTTGGGACAACGCTCAGGCTGAAAGCTTCATGGCCACGCTGAAAAAAGAAGAAGTCTATCTGTCAAATTACGACACGTTCGAAGAGGCACAGGTCCGCCTGCCCTACTTCATCAACCAGGTCTACAACCGGCAGCGGCTGCACTCAGCCCTCGGTTATCTGTCCCCCGTCGACTTCGAACTTAAACTAAATCAACAACCAGCACCCCATCTAACGTGACACATCCGACTGTCCAGTTTTTGGGGTACACTCCAATACGTTATCTCATCTATCCAGAAAATACAACTGAGCATATGTACAAAACATGATAATAGAGTGTTACTCTTAAGGCATCTGTTTGAAGAACAATGAATCATATTCCTTTAGACGATCATCGATTCGAATATCCATGAATTTGCTACCTCGTTCAACCTCACCAAGGATTCTTTGATATATATCAAGTAAAGCATAAAAAGGATTAATTGAACCATTTGGGGCTTCTTTTAAGTTGCTTTTTGAGAACAGATGTGCAAAATACTTGGCTGCCGATGAAAGTATTCGTTCCACCTGCAGACTGCTATTTACTCCAAACCTCTTCCTATATATCCTTAGCCAATTGTCATGGTAAATAGACTCTTGCTTATCATAAATAACACTTAGAAATAGTAAATGCTTTTTCGCGAGTAGTTTAGTGAATTCGTAAACATGATAAGCGCGTTCAAGGCCTTTAAAATCGTAAAATTCTTCACCAGATGGAATATTAACTTCCTCGCTTCTTTGTGCAATACGCCAGATAAAACCTACTTTGTCAAGTATACTGGTGACCAGCTCGATTCCTCTTGGTGTGAGTTCAAGTTCGAAAGTGTCGTCTTTGCTAATGTTATTTATCTCTGTGTGCGTGAACTCTTTATGAATGAATCGTAACACACCTGGTGGATCACCAATAGGTGTCAGAAATTCATATAGCGCAGCATGGATGTTCGAATAAGTAAATCCTAACATAATCATTCTTCTTGAGATTTCATTCCATTTGGGGTAAGCTTCTACGAGTTTCTTGGATTCTAGTTCTTTAGTTATGTTATAAGTACATGTTAAAAGTAGGTGTTGGACAGAAGCAATTTCGTTAACATCAGTAGCATCATCATCATATCTGTATTCTATGATATTGTGCATATGAATACCAACTTTTGCTCCGCTTTTTTGTAACCATAAATAGAAGAGAGTTTGCAAATGGCCGTCTTGCTTACCGAGCATACCTATATTCGTTATGCCTTGATCCAATCGATGCCAGATCTCCTTTAGAAAATGGGTATACACAAGAAGTAATGTAAGGTAGCTGTTATTTGCCAGCGCATGAACTTTATTATCAACAAACTCACTGACAATATGCTTGTGGTACTCGGTAACGACTATATTATCTTCATCTCTATGTTTTCCACCCTTTTTAATGTGATATCTTTCGACGAATTCCCTAGCATATTTATCACGTTTGTCGAGTACTTTTTGCATGTGTTCCTTAGTAACTCTCGGTAGCAAGAGTCCCCTATAGCTTTGTGCATCGGGAGAGAGAATTTCAAAGAAACGATCAGCACCTGGTATCCCTCGTTCACGAATGTTTTCATACCTTATCCCAATCACAATCGCACACCCTTTTGCAACTGCCATCCGAATATCTCTACATACTGTTAAAACTGATGCATGATATTGAATTGGGATACGATCAACATTATCAATCACTAAGAAAACTTTGTTAAAATTCGGATGGCTAGATAGAAAGTAATGGATCATATGTGGAGTCCTCTTCAGACTCTCGATCTTTTCCTCGTATTCAGTAAATTCCGTTTTGTTGACTCGGAAGTATTCCCTGAGTATTTGTATTCTTTTTATGCGTTTGTTTGAACTAAAATCGACAAAGCGAGCTACTTTATCATGTAAATGCTTGAAACACATAAGAAGAAGAGGATCGAAATTCTCGGACTCATCAGGAGGACCTGCTAGTGCCCATGTGCTGAAACCGTAGTTTTCTTCTGCAGTATATAAAAGATACTGTGAAATACATGACCTCAGAAGCAATCTGAAGGCATATTCGAATGCACCAATGCTATCTGGTTCATGGGTTTTGTTCGCCTCAGGCAGGTGTGTGCCGAACAGTTGATCAGAGAGTTTTTTTATGTCAAGCTTGACAATCTGTAAATCAGAACGGTTTTTTTTTAGACTCCGACAAGCGTATTCAATAGCGGATGTCTTTCCAGAACCAATCTCGCCACATACGCAAAGGATCCGACCTAGACGAGGGGCTTCCTCTTCGATAGTTTTTTCGAATATCTCTTCTGGTCTTGGAACATATAGCTTGCTGAAATAGGTGTCAATACTAAGTTTCTCTTCATAACCATCGATTTCTAGGGAAAATTCATCGGACAGGTCAGGTGCATAGTTTCCGAGTTTTTCCTGTACTTTCCAATATTGATCAAGGTAATTACTAATCATTTTGTTCCTCTTGAAGAATTGAAGTTAAGCCGTGTAGATATACACGATTTAGAGCGGTAGTGTTGCCCAGTATTCTGATCTAAGATTTCGTCCACCTTCTGTAGTTCTCCTCGCGGCACAATATCCAATTTCACCTTCAGATTTCCATTTTCCGAGCAATAGAAACCTCCCACGAGGAAAATCCAAACACCTTTTCATTTGCTTCTCATGCTCACGCCCGATACCAAGCGCTACCATCGTTCTTTCAACGGTGTCTATACTGTTCAGCTTTAAAACAGCAATATTCTCAAATTCATTTGTTACTGAGGCACAAAGCTTGTCTGGATGTTGGCTTATGATAATTAAGAATAGTCCTAGCTTTCGTCCTTCGGCTGCTATTGTTTCAATTTGATCTCTGATAGCCTTAAGACTGGTGTTATCTGTTATCTTCGGTAGATATTGGTGTGCCTCATCAATTACAATGAATATTGGAACTCTCTTATCACTATCGTGAGTTTCATTCATTGCTTCCTGCCACCTTTTTCGCGCTTGATTCCATTCTCTAGAAAGATATGAATTGATGACGATATTGCGAATGCTATAATCATTCCATGATGGCAGATCTATGACGCTAACTCGTTCGTTCTCATCGTAATTATTAGGCTTATCACATAGGACAAGTCCATTATTCAATAGTGTTGTTAGCCTTGCTAAGTAATAACGAATAGACTTCTTAGTAACAAAGAGTACTGATCTTTGAATTGATCCGACATTCTCAAGAATATCAGGTCCTTCCTTCTTTGGTTCAATACCAATCTCGTGAAGCAAAATATCCTCTATTTGATCTACAATTGGTCCGCTCTTTTCTTGTATCTTAATAATGACTTCCAGAATTCGTTTTGTAGTATATAAGGAATTGGTCTTGTTTTTAATGGCACATAGATTAAATAAACTGCATGCAATTCTATGACAATGTTCGAGTTCTGCAAACAACTCTGATTCACCGTCACTATGTATCAGGCTTAGCTGCACATCAGGTAACCATATTTCATAAGCTTTGTTTGTTGTTACACCTGCTGACTTAACGCTCTTGTAGATTTGTGACCAAATCCGAGCAAATTCATCACGAGATGATTCTGTAGGAAGTTCTCCCTCTGATTTCTTAATATCGTATTCTGCCTTTTCCCATAAATCGAATTTAACTTTATCAATTTTAGTAAAATCACCGTTTGAATCGAGGACTACGCATTTAGACTTGGTTTTTGTTAGAATCTCCTCGATAAGTCGACCAATAAAAAATGATTTACCCGATCCAGATTGGGCAATAACGATTGCATGTGCTGCGATTTGTTTTGGTTCAACTACTATGACATCTTCTGAGCTTTGATTGCCAGGTTTAACACCATGTTTTAGCCAATATAAAGGTTCATACCCTGGACTTACTTTCCAGCCAATAACTAAATCATCCATTGATAATCCTGCGAGATGTATTTGATTGTATGTCTTCAGAATAACCCGTTTGCGGGTCATTTTAGTTTTGGTTTGCAGTTGTTATCGTTGTGCCTGGAAGGTTTCTGGGCGTCCGCAGTAAGATTTACCGGTAGTATTCTTGGATCTGCCATTTAACAATGACTCAAAAGCGGTGGGCTGTATTTTACCTACTTAGAAATCATCAGAGACAGATACGGGACACATACTATCTTGTGGTTGGTAGATTCGGAGCGGGAAGAGACATCGTACGCAACCTGTATAGAGTCGAGAGCAAGCTGTCTCTTTCATCCTATCTATAATAGTAATGAAGGCAGCACTGCAAGAAGTTGTATGCAGATACTATTGATCTATTTGTGATAAGTGCTGACTGAAAACATCCGTGTCACCCAGCTGTTTGATTGGACAGCCTGTGGGAAGGATTACAAGCGGACGAAGACAAAAGCTAGAAAATACGGTCTTAAGCGGTTCATCTCTGTTGCCGCCTGCCCAAAATCTCAAATGGCATCATAGACAATCCGTGCCAATGTTGCCCCGTTCCAATATTGTATGTGCGCTAAAAATGGAATGCAAGCGTCTGGATCGCGCACATTCTCGACTGCTTTGCTGTCCGAGGGTGTAGGATGAGGAAGATCGTAGTATTCAAGGGGACCACTGATGACATCGAAAGGCGAGTAAATATTGATCCAATGTTCGGGCCGATATGAATAGTTATCTATCAATGGCTGACGATTGGCGGCTAAAGCTTCCCGCACCACAGCATTCTCTTTCATACTCCGGAAGATGAAGGCAGTCTTGTCCAAGGGTGAGCCAAAGGTCAGCAAAAGACCCGTGCGTTGAGTGATATGGTTGTTCTCGCCGGCAATCTCGTCTTCTAGGATCAGGCGGTTCAATGCGTCATACGCCAATACGGATCCTAGTGAATGTCCCAGCAAAAGGATACGCTGATATTGAAGTTCCCCATTCGCGAGTTTACGGTTATATACCGACCGTGTCAAATCGCACACCGTGGTTTGAATCTGGTTGCGCAGCTCGTTGAATCTACTCACATCATGAGAAGATACATAAGCAGCTACGTCCCCGATGTACTGAATATAAAGACCCTTTAGCCAGCGCAGAAAAAGGTAGATCAATATCCACAGGATCATTCCTAAGGTTAAACTGGTCATTGCCGCTTCCCAAATGTCATTTAGGGACTTTCCGGCCAGCCCACTGAGTATATGTTGCAGGCTCGCAATGTGAGCAACAGCGGAGCTCAATAGCAGTGCATATCCCACCCAGAGGATCAACAGGATGAAGTAGGTGCCAAAAAGTGCACGCAAAGATTGCCAAGGGAATGAGAACTCTCTTAAGTGACCGAACAGCCAGCGGCTGAAGTGACCTTTCCGGTTCCGCCAGAGTCCTGTCCAAGCTGCCCCGTGCAGAAACCGCGTCACATCCCAAGCGGTTACTTTGCCCACAGTCAATGGCGCCCAGTACGCCTCGAAAAGGTGCAACTGAGTGACTGATTCATCCGGCATAGGTAAAGCTAATTCCACCCGTGGAGTCAGTTTGCCATCTTGCCTATCATGTGTAACCCGAATCTTGGCATCGATGGAATGGCGTTGTTGATGCTCACGAGATAAAATTCCAGCGATGCAGTCTAATGTCTCGAAATGGACTTGCTTGCCCATGCCGTGGACGACGATGATAGCAATCCTAGCGAGGCAGGATTGATCCTGAGGAGCGTTAGAGGACGTGACTTTCATATTCAGTGTTCTCCATGGTAGCTTGTCGATAGCACTGCTAAAAATCTGTCACTTCACTTGAAAAGCTGTACGGGGTGATTAGTGTCCCGTCTGAATTCTTGATCCCTCACTCGATCCCGCATAACTGAACTGATCTTGACGTTGGTTGCTGGCGTCAAACAAACTTACATCGTCGCCTGAGTTGTTCAGGTTCATGGCCATACCGTTGCGTAGAATGGTCGCGGACTGCCCAGCAGGAAGGGCACCCAAGCTTGTCAGAATCCAAATCCTACCGCTTCGATCCTCAAGTCGCCAACCAACCATCGAGACTTCGGCTGTTCCCGTATTCCGAAGAGTTGCTTCTTCGAGTTCGGCATCTAATCCTACAGGATTAGGCAAGACACTCTCAATAACGACAGATATTCCTGAGGCTGTCGATGTTTTTACCGGGAATGTCTTCGATTTGTCTCGGTAAGTAACTGTATAGTTCTCTGCGGAGTCGTCCACAGTGATCAGGATCGTCCCATCAGTGTCCGTGGTTTCTAAGTCAGCAATAAATTCGTCGTCTACGTTCCCTCCTTTACCGCCTTTGAGGTATTTATTGGTTTGAAAGACAGCGGGAGCGGGTTCCATGCCTGCATAAAAATCAAGTGTTGACTGGCGGGGATGCTGGTATTTAGAGTTGTTCCCGTTGGAGATGACAATCACCGACGGCTTGAGGTCATGCATAAAGTCAGCGCTTGAACTCATGTGGGAGCCGTGGTGGTTGGACTTGTGTACGTCCACATCGAGTGCCAGATCCCGATCGGCAATCTTCTGTTCCGTTGACGCTTCGATATCGCCTGCAATGAAATAACGGAACCCTTTATACTGGATCAGCAGTGAGACGCTCATGTCATTCTCGTCGACTCCAGTAACAGGGTTGACCTCCTCAAGTACTACGCCGCCCGACGATATGCATACCACTGACAGTTCCGGGTCAAACGGAATGGATTCCCCGCGCATAATATGTGTGGCCTGCTCTCCCACCGCACTTTGGTAGTCCTGATAAGTGGAACTATTGGTGGTGGAAGACGGCAGAAACGATTTATCTCCTCTGTCATATGCTTGCATAACGGGAATACCCTCGATCGTAACCAAATCATCGATTCCGCCATAATGGTCTTCGTGGTAATGCGTGCAGACGAAGAAATCAATGGTGTCGACTCCGGCCTGCTGCATAACGGCGTTTAGGCGGCTACCGTGGCCGTTTTTGCCGCTGTCGATAAGTAAGGTCTTCCCGGATGGCGATACAAGGAGAGTAGCGTCTCCCTGCTCAACATCGATTTGGTAGATGCGAAGGGTTTGGCTGAAGGCTGGGCTGGGAACTGAGCATAGCAGTATGGCAAGCCAGCTAAGCTCAAGAAGCGCTCTCGTTTTAAATTGCATTATTCTTACCCCGTACGCTAAGCGAAATGAATGATAACCTATAATTTACCTTTAATCATGAGTAGCGAGTTCAGATGGTTGAAGGAGTAAGGTGTACGTTGTACTGCACCCAATTTTTGTACCAATCTCTAAAATTCAATGTTGTAGAACTTTCGAGGACCAGATCACGTCAATCAAGGAGCCCGAATTGGTGCCCTTTGCCCTCGAGATAGTCATTAATGAACTGCCATCCAGTTTCTGAGAAGTGCGGAATGGTCGCATACCTCAAGCTTGCATGAAGATACTCGGGCTAATTGAACAGGTCAGTATCGATAAACTCCGCCTGCACGAGGGACCAAAAATCTTCGGCCAATCCTTGTTCTACATATGCGAATGGCAGCCAACCATAGCCGTTCTCGCCCCAGTCAGTGCCCCAAGAATTGCGAATTAAAAGCGCACCTGTACAGTCCCCGATTTTCTTGGCACCATTATAGCCGACTGCTACTACAGCATGTCCTCCCTCGAAGCGATCTCTTCGATCCGGGAAAGGGATGTCTCCCGTTCCTTCGCCAATTCCAGGCATAGAGCTGTACACAGAGAAACCGAACATGCAGGGAAGTTCGGCTTGGAGAAATAGCTTAATATGCTGTAACGTATCGCTCGGAGTGGCCGATGATGGATCGAGACGATAGTACATGATTGATTTATAACTCTGCGCGAAGGAGTATAGAAAGGCAGGAGGTTCGATGTCAAAGTCGCTAACGATGTATGGTCGATATCTTTCCGGCGGCGCTCCAAAAAGAACCATGGCTTTCATCGTATCACGCAGATAGGCCCCTTGATCTCCGGTTACGCCCATCAGATTCCTGGTTACTTTGTAAAGAAAAAGGCGGGAAGCATCCAGATGCTTTCCGAATGCCCGCCTTTGGAAGTACTCGACCAAACCAACTCCAGCATTCGCCGTACACGAGCCCAGATCGAGCTGGTCCTCGATGGGCGAACACCATGGACGCAAATCAATGGGATTCTTGCCCGATTCCTTTACCCTTCTCAGACGTTTGGATTTCGACAGTATAGGTTCGATCTCATTAGAGTTTACTGTGAAATCACGAAGATCCGGAACATCCGGCCGCCACCCCATCTTTCCGAGTTTGGAAGATGACATGGTAATCCTCCTTTTTTAGGTGAAGTCAATTTGAATCTTAGTAGTATCTCAGTCTGTTAACCGTGACTCTATAATCAGACGTATGCATACGAATCGCGCCAAATACTCTAAATCAATCAATCTCAGCACAAGATTTCAGCAGGATAAGATTCTCGCGTAGTCTGGGATTTCACAGTGCCGTATTCGACTGGATTTCGGTTAGTGCCCTTAGCGTGCATTCACACTCATATTCAGATTCTATCGTAAGTCATGCGTCAAGCTCGCCGCAGATAATATCCGTAAGCAACTCGTGTCTCCTTTCCAAGAAGCCTCTCGTGGTGCCGAGAGAAACCAAAGAAATGACGGGCACAAGAGTAGTTGATAGCCTTGCTTGTGGCGAACCGAGACGTGGGTACCAGATTACTGGGGCTTTGTGCAGTCTCCCTTGTCGTTTTTCGCGTTGCATTGATCACAGAGTTCGCCA
>JAHIZR010000052.1 GCA_018814465.1 bacterium
AGTCAGCGGAGTTTGCGCTACCGCCCAGACGAGATCGGCTTTCCACTCGTTTGCTCTTGCGACAATACATTCAGCAAGGAATGTCGCGAGGAGTCCTCTCAGCGACTTCTGATGCGCCTCGATTCTTGTCAGTTTGTCAATATCCCTGTAATGATCGTAATATATCGACAAGTCCATGAGTTCGACTTCATAACCAAGTTCCGTCAGAGCGTCAGCGGAATGAAGAGCTGCCGGCAACGAGCCGCCGTAGAGCGGCGTCGGAACAAGCACGCGCAGTCTGCTGTTGCTCAATCGCGAAGACACTTTGCGTCCGAGGAACTCTTCATACACGGGTTTTCCGATTTGATAGTCCGCGGAGCCCTTCAGAACACAAACGGAGTCGTTATACATGTATAAGTCGCTGAATCTTGTCGATTCGTCGATGACACTCCACTCGACTTTCAGTTCCGACGGTTCCCACAACGATAACGAGAGCGCTTTCCTTGCGATTTCGGGAAAGGCTTCGATACAATGAATATTGATTCTGCTTTTAGCGATGGCATGATTGTCGAAGTATCTTTCCAAAGCTGGAATAGCATACCCGATTCCGGGACCAACCACGAGTACGGGAGCTTTTTCATGACGCCGCAGCATCTCAACGATTTGTCCGGCGCAGCTCCGAATCCATTCATCGGCTTCCTGATGCGGATCAACGGCTGAGTGCAGGCGTCTTCCATTATAGGACACGACCAAATCGGAATTCGCATTGCAGCAATGGGGAATATCCGCCGCTGCGGTAACTTTTTGCAGCGACACGGTATCGTGAATATACTTTTTGAAATCCATTTTCATATCAGCTTAGGTTTCCGCCTGCTGCAATTCCAGCGTGTTCTTCTCCGCCAACCATTTCGAATGCAGCTCTTCTCTGAGGCGCGATACGGTTGTTTTGCTGTGAGTATTCCACGCCGGGTGAGTATAACACAAACCGAATTCATCCAAGCAAGGCATCCAAAACGAGACTGTTCCTCGCGGGATGTGGTTTTCGATAGAATTCTCCTCAAGCGCAGCTACCGCATCCCTGAGAGACTTAATCTCCGCTTCCGTCCATTCCGGATTCTGCAGGACACATGCCCGCGCGCTATAAGGACCGGTGTTGAAAACACTCGCGCCGCCGCTATACAAACCGATCGGAAAGCAACCGCAAGCCGCGGCGAGATGAAGTCCGCCGGTATCGGGTCCAATCGCAGCATCATGCCTTTCGCAGAGACTAATCAACTCCGTCAAAGTGGTTCGACCTCGCAAATCCTCGAACTGATATTCGTTCGATGCGGCAAGACTATTCAATTTATCCATCCCATTGCCGGTTTTCGAGCCGACTGCAGTGATGTGAAGTTGCGAGAATTTAAGCAACTCGTCGCAAAGTCTCGTCAGCCAAGGCAGCGGTGAAGTCCGGTATATCTCGCCAGCATCGGCGAACAGGAGGATCCGAAAAGCATCTTTGCCGATCTCACGGTGCCGCTTCTTTTTGTTTAGGACATCATCCGGAACTCTGTCGCAGGATAATCCCGCCATCTGCGACCATGTATCGCAAACATGAGCCGGATAGGGGTTTTTATCAGGACCATTCAGCCAGTCCGCCAGTATGGCAGGCGTTCTTAGTTGACCGTTATCCCATCGATAGCCGAGACTGACTTCCGGTTTCAACAAATGACTCAGCAATGCGACGGAATTTGATCTGTTCAGGACAAGATGCACACCTCCGCAGAGAGACTGCATTCCGTTCAGTGCCTGCTCAATTGTTAAAATAGTTTCGCACTCCCTTTCCGAACGGGAATCGCCAACGATGCGACTTAAGTCGAGCGGAAATCCATCATCAACGCAGGACATGCGCTCGACAACAGCTTGATACCGGCTGTCGTATGTCAGCGCCACTCTGCCGGAAGTCTGAGACTTCCAGCGACTTAGAACGACGCCCGTTTGGATCAGGTCACCGAGCCGTCCCCACTGATGCGCGATCAGATCAGACATGCTCCGCGATCGTGTTTCGCATATGTTCATATGCTTCTCTGGCGGCGCTATACTCCGGATCAATTTCCAGGATTTGTTCGCAGACTTCCATCGCGCGGGTCAATTCTCCAAGCTTCCAGAGCACGCCGCAGAAATGATAAAGGAACTCCTTATCATTCGGATGACTTAGGACATATTTTTCGAGCGGGTCCAGGGCTTTCAGCGGATTATCCGATTCCATCGCGCTGCGATAGAGATAGAACAAAGCTTCGACATTATCGGGTTCCGCATCCATGACGGATTTGAAATGATCAAGCGCTTCTTCGTGCTTGTTCCGGGCAGCGAGGGAGATCCCGATACCGAATTCACCGCGGGTTGTTTTGGGATTTTTTGCCAAGGCAGCCATGAAACCGTACTGAGCGGCGATCCAATTTTGCTGCAGCATCGCCACGGAACCCAGTCCGAGATAGGGGCGTTCCGAATTGTCGTTCAATCTCACCGCTTCGAGGTATGCTTTCTCCGCTTCCTCCGCCTGATTTAGTCGTGCGTAGCAGTTCCCGAGCGTCTGCCAAGCCTCAAACCCGTCTTCATTTCCGAGAGTCATTTTGCTTTCCACGACGCGTTGAAGCACTTGCACCGCTCCGTCATAATCACCGGACAGATATTTTTTACTGGCCTGATCAATAAGCGTGGAGGAGTCTTCGTTTTCCTTCGTTGATGCGGGTGATTCCTGAGCCGTGTTCACATAAACTCCGCCTTTTTCGTTCCATTCGATTCTCAGACCGAAGCGGGCGGTAACCGCCTTGTCATCAGCGCGAACGCGAGCAGCCCAGCGCGACAGAAAGAGTTCCAGATTTTCATCATCGTGATCCTTGCGGCCTTCCGTAGATTCCTCGTGATGAATCACTTCCGCGCGGGGACAATAGACGACTTTTCTTTGTGTTTGAGCCAAGCGGAGACAGAAATCAACATCCTCAAAACCGTTTTTGTATGCTTCGTCAAATCCGCCCATCTCCTCAAATACAGCGGTGGGAATCAGCATGCATGCCGCGCTTACAG
>JAHIZR010000433.1 GCA_018814465.1 bacterium
GCGTTTTTCACCTGATTGCGAATGCGCACCAGCGTGTTGTATAATCCGACCCCCCAGAAGAGGACGATCAGGATCAAAACCAGAAATATTATTCCGAACATAGACGACTCCGTATGTGAAGATAAGAATTTCGCTTTTATTGACGCGGGTCGGCTGCAAGCCTTGTCCTGACGAAGGAAGGAAGGAAGCCAACACCGCGGTATTATTCTCATGCATAGCCCGGCTCGGCGGATAATCCCCGCGGAACAGACGGCTTGGTACAAATAGCACACCAATTGTGCAGTGCGGGCTGCAAACTGAACAAATGGGCAGGGGTATACTATAAAATACGGATAAGTATCAGGAATATCAAGCCTGTGAACAACGGAAAAGCCCCGCGGGGCGCGGGGCTTTTCGAAAGATGAAAGGGAAGGTTTTATTTCATCAGGATCATTTTGCGGACAGCGGAGAACTCGCCGGCTTCGATGCGGTAATAATACAAGCCGGAAGTCAGGTTAGCGGCGTCGAAGACGATCGTATGGCGTCCGGCGGCAACCGATTCGTTCATCAGAGTGGCAACCGCTTGACCGAGCGGATTGTAAACCGTGAGGACAACGTTGCTGCTTTCCGTGAGATCGAAGACGATATTCGTCTTGGGATTGAACGGATTCGGATAATTCTGGTGCAGGGCGAACTCGGTGACGGTGGCGGAGGAGAAGACCGGAATCGCGCTGACTTCAGCGAGTTCGGAGGAACTGCCGTCGATGTCAACCGAGATGAGTGTGTAGGTGTATTCAACGCCGTTCACGACACTTGCATCCAGCCATGAGTAGTCGGCGCCGGTGGCGCTGTTGGCGGCGTCCTTGCGGCAGACGAGCGCGCCGTCGCGCAGGATTTCAAAGCGAGCGGTATTCGTTTCGCTGGCAGTGGACCAGTTGAGAACGATTTGACGATCCAGGGCGACGGCATTGAAACTGCTCAGCTCAACGGGGAGGAACTGGTCGCCATCGACGGTCAGCTCGGAGCAGAGTTCGCAGCGTTCGCCGTCGGTGAGCTGCTGTATGAGAAGCTGCTGATAACCGGCGCCGGAACAGGAAGTAATAACGCGCGGCCATACGCTGTAGGTGCAGATACGGAGATTCGCGTCATAGTGTTCGGCAACCTGCTGCGAGATCGTGAATTGAACTTGACCGTTGCCGTCGGTGAACTCCTCGGTTTTGCTGAGTATGCCGTTGTCGGAGGAGATCAGCAGCTTAACGCCGGACAGCGCGGCATTGCCAAGTTCAACAGCGCGCGGGCCGCGTTCGAGTGTAACGGTAACGGCAACCGTGGCGACGCCGTCTTCGACAACCGCGTCTTCGGTGGCGATCAGCAATTGGTCATCACACAGGGCAACATTCTTTCTTTGGCCGTCCGGACCATAGCCAACGCCATTAAGGACGAGCGCGTTAGCCGGATTATTCATATCAGCGTCGTTGTTGTAAACGGTATTGACGTACGGGAATACGGGAGTATCACCGATATTCGGATAGCCGCGCCCGGCATTCATATAGATGTAGGGAGTGCCATAGGTCGGCTGATTCTCTCTGTGGTCGTTGGAAAGCTTCCAGATTGCGAGCTGCTTAATGCGGTCTTCCGCCTCCGATGCCGGCTGGAGCCATGTCATGATATATGCCAACGCCGGCACTTGAAGCAAATAGTCAGGCTGCACGACCATCGAGTCAATCGAAACACAATAGGGATCACTATACAGTGAGTGATTCAGGTCGGTGCAGTAGGCATAGAGGGTATCGCCGGGAGTGCAGCTATTGAGGAACATCATCTCCGACATGGTGTATTGACCGCTGCCTCCGGGCCATGTCATGTTGCCTTCATGGGTGCCCTGGGTGAAGCCGATGAAGTCAATAATGCACACTTCATCGAGCGCAGCGACAGGACCGCGGGCGTCGCCGGGGTTTTCGGGATAGCTGCTCGCGCCGGCATAGTTGTCCAGAGCCAAAGCGCCGGAAACCGCGACAAACACAAGCAGGCAGGCAGTACAGAAGAATCTCATCATTTTCATCGTCATTCTCATCTCTTTTTATTTGTTCATGCAGTTTATCGCAATCCATCTGTCGAAGACAGCGGCCGATTAGGCAAGCGGACGCCTTTCGAATGAAGCCGGGGTAAATATACAATGAAGCGCGCGCGAATAAAATAGGCGGGGCAAAGAATTCTCGCCGCAGCCATGTTAAAGCGGAGCTTCAGCTTATTATAGTTCCTGCTGCGGAGTGAGTGAAAGTATAGTTACCATACCCATACAGTCAACTCCAACGGCTGTTGAATTTGAAGGGGTGAACTATATTCTATTCGGGCGGCAACAGCGCAAGAATCAGGCGCACGGAATGAACTTGGAGTTCAAACGGAAGATGAAGTTGCTATGGCGCGGATGCCTCTCCGCAGCCAAAGACGTTCCGGGGAATACGGAGCGTCTTGCAGGTAATGACAGCCGGGAGTATTCGCACTTGCTTATCAATGCCAAGCATAAAAAACCCCGCGCAGTCGCGCGGGGCCGTATAGCAGACGAGAGAAGGCAGCTTATTTCATCAGGATCATCTTGCGTTGAGCGGAAAAGCTGTTGACATCGAGTTGATAGATATAAACGCCGGAAGGCAGATTGGTGCCGTCAAAGAGAGCGATATGACTGCCGCGCGGGAGATAATTATTAATCAAGGAACGGACTTCCTGCCCCAGCAGGTTGAAGACGCGGAGGGACGCAAAGCCCGCTTCGGCCAGATCCACCGTGATCGTGGTCGTGGGATTGAAGGGGTTGGGGTAGTTCTGATGAAGCGAATATTCAGTGACAGCATAAGCGTCAAAAGCCGGCGTGGCTTCGACCGAGCCGAGTGTCTGCCGCGCGCCGTCCAGATCAACGCTGACGAGGATGTATTCATAGGTTAGATCGTTCTGAACTTCGCGGTCGATCCAGTTATAGCTGCGGGTGGAAGCGCTTTCACCGGACGCGTCGACGGCATCGCGGACGATTCCATTGCGGACGATTTCGAAGTAGTCGGTATTGCTTTCGCTGGCGGTTGACCAATGCAGTGTGACTTGACGGTTTTGACCGGAGGCGGTGAAGGAGAGCAATTCGACGGAGAAGCTCTTATCGTTATCAGTAGTTGGCGATGCCAACAACAGGCTCATTGTTCCGAGCACGCACAACAAAGAGACTAAGATTTTCTTCATGAGTTCACCTGTGCAGGTTTGTTGAGGGATAAGATAATCCGGGAACACATAAAATAAAAGAGCGCACGTTAAACCCATGAAATCAAAAGTCGAAGCTGACCCAGAGGCTGGTCATAGTAAGTATAATTTGCGGGGCAAAAAAGTATATTCAGTATAGTTGAAGCCATCCGTCAAGTCTCATTGCGAGGCATGAAGCGGTTTCGGAACAAAAGAAAGCCCTCCTGAGGGAGCGGAGGGCTTTCGCAGTGGACTGTCGATCACCGGGACCCACAGTCATGTGCTACGGGGAACTGTAATCGGATTCCGGCCGGGTTGCGCGAGTCGGGCGGGTGAGGGCACCCACCACTGCGTGAAAGGCTACTTAGCCCGGCTCGGCGGCAACAAGGGTTACAATCTGTAGCAAGTAATTTCGGCGCTATTGGATTGGTAGAAAACACGGCTTTCGAGCGCGTCCATTTCGAACTGCGGTTCTTTATTGCCCAGAGTAACACGCGACACGATCTGTCCGGTTTCTTTGCTGACTTTGATGAGTCCGGCATTTTCGGTGCTGCTGGATTTGCCGCCTTCGACATTGGTAGCGATAAAGAGATAATTAAGCGTGCTTTTCGATGTCGAGAGCCGCCAGTATTCATTCAATGCAGTCGTTTCATATTGGACCGTATCCGGATTGAACGACTGGCGCCGCACCCAGGCAGTCCGGCGTGCTTCGGCCATCGCGTTTGCTTCCGAAATATTATTACCAAGCACCGTCATCGCTGTCATGGCAATAGCGGTCAACAGCTTCGGAGAAAGCGGTTTGTAGTAGTAGTGCCAAAGTTCGTTGCCTTCCATATCGTACTTGGCGATATTGCTGGCGGAAGTCATCAGATAGCCGTCGTCGAGCGCTTCCACTGTCTGGGGAAATTCGTTGCCGTTGAAGCGCGTTTTTCTGATAGCTTCTTCATAGACGCCATCGGCGATATTAATCGAAAGCATTTCGCCGTGGAAGGAAGCGCCATGCACATGCAGCAGAATGCGGTCGCCGTCAATGGTCATAGAACTGGCATTGTAAAGCTTTTTGAAAGGTTTGCGCCAAATACTTTTACCGGTTTCGTAGGCTAAGGCATTGATGAAAGGCTTAATATAGGGCTCATCGTATTCTTTCTTGCCGGCGGATCGCCCGTGGCCTTTGATAACGATAGCCGCGGGCGTAAGTTTGATCTCTTTGACCTGTCCTTTCGTTTTGACGCCTTTCTTGCCCCAGTGCAGCGAGCCGTCGGAGATATTCACCGCTTGCAGGGTTTCTTCGAAGGGAACATAGACAATGCTGCTATCCTCACTGAGCATCATGGGCGCCCAGCCTTCTTTAATGGAAGGCACTTCCTTCACTTTCAGCGGCCAAGTCCAGAGGACCGTGCCGGTTTTCGCATCCAGCTTGCGTAAACCTTGTTCCGAGATGAATTCAAGAATATTGCCGTCCGGGGTCACCAATGGTTCCTGATTGCCGCAGATCAGTTTGCGGGAAGATCTCTCCGTTTCAAACATCCGGGGCGCTTTGCTGCTCTTTCTGCTGAAGAGTTCGGTCGACGTCCAATGCACATAACCTGTGAAGATATCCACGAGCGCAGTCAGATATTCCTTGTCCGCGTTTTTGCCAACGATGAAGAGTGCGTCGAGTTCGGGAATGAATAGCTGGCCGTTCGCTTCCGTCATGGCAAACTTCTCGGAGTTCCAAAGCTCCCTGCCGTCAGGAATGTTAATGAACAGCATTCTCGATTTCGAGTCTGTCTTCCGCTCATAGTCCATGATCGCGGCGAAGGGGGTGCCGGCGATTACGTCAAGATAGTCTTGCGGCAGCTTGCCGAACTCCTGCTTTTGCCACTTGATGGAGCCATCCGCCGGGTCCAAGCAGTTAAGAGCATCATCGGTGCTGACGAGCAGGTAGCCGCAATCCATCATCTGTTGCCAGCGGATATCTTTTTCAAAGGACGCTTTCCAGAGTTCTTCAGCATAAGGAGCATCGATCTCAGCAGCGGAGAGCGACATAACCGATAACACTGCGAACAACACAACGGAAATCAAGGTACGCTTTGACAGCATCATGTTCTTACCTATTCGACTTTTCAGGTTATGGGGAAGACAGTAAGATAAATTAGACGGTTCTAATAAAGTATTTTATACGGAAAGTTGCAAGGCTCGGGGATAAATTGGGGAAAAGAGGTCAGAAGGGCAGGGGACACTCACAGAACATTCTCTTGATAACTGCGCGAAAAAAACCCAAAAAGAAAGCCCTCCGAGGGAGAGGA
>JAHIZR010000434.1 GCA_018814465.1 bacterium
CCCTGCGCGGATGACGGCGATGTCAACCGTCGGAAAGGGATTGCGATAGGCTTCGACTTCATTTCCGCAGCGATCGCACTTGATTGAATAAATCATGCTCGCTCCATTCGTTAACAAAAAAAGCCGGTCAAGGCAACACCCTGACCGGCAAAGTCCTGGTGCCGGTGGATCATTCAGAATCACCCTGTAGGTGATAGATGGTCCTGTTTGCCGGCACCCTTTATTTGTCACAGCATACGCTGTTTTAATTCTTCCTGAAGCTGTTTAAGTTCCCCTTTCAAGCGTTGAAACTCCGCTTTGAGTGAATCGAATTCGACTTCGAGTTTGCTCTTCATATCATTCCAGCTTCGCTTCCACCAAGCATCACTGCTGATGGCACGAGCCTGATCGAAGTTCATTTCGATAATCGGAGGAACCGGATCGATGGAAAGCTCCATGTTGACATCAGGCAGTTCATCGATTTCGATATTAAGCTCCTGCAGAGTTTCATTCAGTTCATCCATTTGAATATTGAATTCATGGGTGAACCGTTTGACATCGCCATCCGGAGTAATCATCAAGCCGTCGATATTGGGACAATCCAGATTCAGACCGAGGCGGATTTCATCGTTATCAGCATTGCCGTAATACTCGCCGCGGGACGTCAGGGTCAGCTTGATGGTTTTCTTGGCTCCGTCACGCATGACAATGAATTCGACTTCATCGCCGGGGTCGTGCTTGCGGATGGCTTTGCTGACATCGCCGGTGTCATCGATGTCGCGAGTTCCGATCTTGATCACGACATCGCCCGCTTTCAGACCGGCTTTTTCGGCGGGGGAATCCTTGACGACTTCGGAGATCAGCGCGCCGTTTTCAACTTTGAAGTATTGCTGGAGACCTTCTCCAAGCTCCTGTGTGACGATGCCGGCGAAAGCGATTTCATCATTGTCATCCTCAGACCAGAACTTAAGCTTTTTGTCCTTGTCGCTCCAGACAAAGGTATCTTCATCATCACCAGTCGAGAAGAAGACGCCTTTGTTCTTGCGTTCGGTCAGAGCAACTTCGGTGGTTTTGGATTTACCGCCGCGCAGATAGGTTACAGAAACCTTATCACCGGCTTTATGCTTGGCAATCTGGTGACGCAATTCAGCGGGACCGGTCAAGGTTGCTCCATCCAGCTTCAGCAGGATATCATTCGCGCGCAGTCCGATTTCATCGGCAGCCGAACCATCAACGGTTCCGGAAACCAAGACGCCTTCTCCGGCTTTCACGCCGTAGTCCGAGGCAATCTCGGAAGTTACTTCATCGACATAGACACCGAGGAAGACATCCGATTTCTTGTCTTCTCCCGCAAAGGCGACACCGACGATGATCAGGGTAGCCCAAAAGACGCTGAGGGCTATAAGCGCTTTTCTCATTCTACTGCTCCGTGGCTTGCTGTGGATTGGTGAGATCCACTACTTAGCTTTTTCTATCCCGCTCGTCCATAGTAGTAGAACTGAGTCAAAATGACCTAAGTTCCAGAAGTTGCTTCAATCCATCAGGAATTTACTGAATTCTCTGCTGGAAGGAAACAGGGACGGCAAGGTTTTTCGATTTATTGGATTTTTATTGGTGGTTGATAGATTCTTCCTGTAACCGCAGAAAACAATTGCTTTAATACCTCAATATTCCTAAGTTTAAAGTTTATAGTGCATAGAAGAATCCATGAAACAATTTATTTTCAGATACTTAGGCAATCGTTTCGACTATTACTCGGGGCTGATCGAACGTATCCCCTATGCGGCGTTCGCGAATGCACTGAAAACGGCAACCTTTCCGTTTGAAGAATCCGACGAGGTCGTAAAAGAGGTTGAGAACTTAGAGGACTCTGCGCTTCAGGAAGCGATTCCAGAAAGTCTCTTATTGGACGATCTCCTCAAAAAAAGCGGAGTGGGTCAACAGTTGTCCAGAACCATCGTTTCAATGCGTGGTGCGCTTAGCACGTCGGAACGGATTGAGAATATCGGCTTTTTGCTGTTTGATGCTCTTTCAAAACAAGAGTTAACAAATTCCCCAGTCTGGTCTGCCGTGGCCTTAAAAAGGCGCGCGAGCTTAATGAATATCCTGCAATTAAGGGATGACTTAGATTTTCACAGACTGCGATTGCCCTGAACACCGCTTCAGGGTGCAGTCTTTGCTATTTCTGACCTGAAGAACCGTTAGTTTGTTGCA
>JAHIZR010000435.1 GCA_018814465.1 bacterium
GCTGGATCGCTGTCCGCTTGTTTATAAAACCTATGGCATGACCGAGTCCGGTTCCATGCTGACCTGCGCCCGACCGGGTTGTGACGATACGGAGCGCTACAGTGCGGGATCTGTGCTGCCGGAGACGATTATCCGGATTGTTGATGACGAGGGAAGAGCATGTCGGGCAACTGCGGAAGGGAATGTTTTAGTTCATGGGCCGGGGCTGTTCGACGGTTATGTAAATGATCCGGAAAGAACAGCCCTCACTTTGTGCGAGGGCTGGCTGAAAACAGGAGATTTCGGATATCTGGATGGGCGCGGCAATTTGAATATTCTGGCGCGGCGCAGCGATTTGATTCTCTCGGGCGGCGAAAACATTATTCCCGCCGAAGTCGAGCAGGCGATAAAACTGCACCCACAGGTTAGCGACGCGCTTGTACTGCCGCTTCAGGATGAGCAGTGGGGACAAGTGCCCGGAGCGGTGATCGTGAGTGCTGATGATGAGCTCTCGCAAGAAATCATAATCGCCTTCCTCAGAGAGCGCATCGCCTCCTACAAGCTCCCTCGCCGGTTTGTTTTTGTTGCTAAACTCCCTGCCCTGCCCACAGGCAAAGTCGATCTGCCCGCGGTGCGAAAACTGCTGGAAGCTTAAGCTTCGGAATAGCGGCCCAGCGCTTCGCGGAGCGGTGCCGGCAGTGGCTGCGACTTGCTGCTGTTCCAATCGACACAAACCTGCACGGTTGATGCGGTGGCGCACAGCTCGCCGTCGGGCTTTCTGAGTTCATAGCTTATGGTGTAAGAGCTGCCGCCCAATCTCGATACCCAGGCCGAGATAGTCAATTCGTCGCTGACGGTCAAGCGCTGTTTGAAGTCTCCTTCGATATGCACGATCGGCAGGGCGAAGTCGCGTTGTTTGAGAAGCGACCCCAGAGGAAAACCGAGAGACGCCATCATTGCCTCGTAAGCAATATGGCAGATTCGAATCAAATTTGCCGAGAATAGATAATCGGCGGCATCGGTGTCATGCAGGCCGACGATGTAGGGAAACTGGAAAGCTTTTTGGGATGACATTGTCCTGAACCAATTTGTAACGTCGAGACAAAATATCACTTCCTTTTCACAAATGCAAACAGGCCGCGAAAACACGCGGCCTGTTCTTGTGATTCAATAGACAGGGTGATTATCGAATCAACATGCTCTTTCCGGTAAAGCGGCGGTTTTCCGCCTGCATCTGAATAATATAGATTCCCGTGGACAGATCCGTTCCGGCGGTATTTCGGCCGTCCCAGTAAGCCGTATGGCTTCCGGCTTCCATGAAACCGTCCAGCAGAGTGCGCACTTCCTGACCCAGCAGGTTATAAACGGTCAGAGTGACGTGAGTCGCCTTTGCCACATCGTAGCGAATCTCGGTGGTTGCGTTGAACGGATTCGGGAAGTTGCCTCTCAGGGCGAACCGCTCGGGCCTCTGTGCCGGAGTTTCTTCGTTTGCCTCGGCCAAATCAAGCGTAACATTGATGATTTCCGGGCTGGAGTAGCCTTCGCTGCTGATCGTGATGGTTCCCGTATAAGTTCCCGTGCTTAACGCCGTCGCGTTCATGGTTACGGTGATTTCCTGCGGCTGCCCGTTGACCACCGTTCCCGAATTCGGGCTTACCGAGAGCCAGCCGCTGGAAGTTGAAAGCGCGGACCAATCCAGATCACAGAAGCCTGTATTCTCGAAATTGAATGTCGTGGTGATAGTCGTTCCGGCGATGCCCTCTTCGTCAATTGCTGCAACATCGGCTTCGCCGTCGGCAAGCTGCATCGTATAGTTCCAAGGCGTTGTGCCATTATTCTGGACAGCGACGCTTTCATTTATATAATCGCAATATCCGAAGGCGGAAACCCGGACATCCCATGTTCCGGGAGGGAGTTCAAGCGAATAGTGGCCGGTTGCATCCGTCAGTGTCGCCATTCCGATTCCGGGAGCTTGCACGACAGCGCCTTCGATCGGCTGAGCTCCAGCCGAGGTGATTTGTCCGGTCACGGCACCGCTGGCGGTGAGTTCACCGACCAGAATCAGCGACCAGTTGACAAGCGTGCCTTCGTCCTGATTGGCATGGTCATAGACAATCAGTTTCCACTCACCAGCCGACGACTGTCCCGCCAAAGGCGCAAGCGGCTCTTCGGGTTGGAAGCGGCCCATAAAGGGAGCCTGTCCATTTGCGAGTGATCGAACCGCTAAGTCATCGAATTCGGTGTCGACATAATTTTCACCGGAGCCGCCGTGACGGAAGGACAGCGAAATGCGCTCTCCCCACGGACTTTCCAGCCATAATCCCAAGTCGTCGACGTAGGTATGCTGCAGGTTGTCGATCCGGACGCCCACCGCGTCAATGTATACTGATATGTCGGTAGTGATTGACGCTGTAATCGTATCCAGATCAGTAATTGCTACCGGCGCATGAGTAGAAGGAATTCTTACGGATGGCAGCCAGTCAAGAATGATATCAGCAGTTGTCGGAGTTCCTTCGACAACACTTACGCCTTCCGCGGCACCGATTCCATAGCCCAGCAGCGAAGCATGAACATTGTATTGACCGATAGGAATGGTGGGGAAGAAGTACTCGCCTGCGCCATCAGAATGGGCATACATCTCGGTTCCTTCCAAGTTTACTCCAACATAAGGGAGCGGATCGCCGAATTCGTCGGTGATGGTGCCCCAGAGATATCCCCTGTTCGTCAGATAGAACCAGATGGCCCGGTTATTGGAAACTTGGGTTCCGTTAGCGTCACAAGCATATTGAAGCGAGGGACCGAATGCGTTGGCCTGAATACCAATCGTCTGCGAATCCGCATATTCGTCATATTCGACTTCCTGATACTGGAACTTGATTTTGCCGTCCGAATAGAGAATAATCTCAAAGGTGAACGAATCCGTGGGCGGAGTTCCCACACCGTTATGGCCGATTTGGTCGAACTGGATGACAATGTAGCTGCCGAAGTCGCGATAGGCAATCGTATTATCGGTGTTCTCGCCGTGGCCGCCGTAGCTCATGTGCAGGTCATCCCAGAAGCCGAACACCGCCGGTCCTTCCAGGCCCGGAGCCGGCAGGCATTGATTGGACCAGCCGGAGACGGTGGTTTCAAATTCGATGAGGCCGTTTGAATTGATGCGGATTTCATCATGGAACACACCGTAGAAAGGAAAGAAGAAATTCAGTGGCACTATAATTCCGGCGTCATCGGGACCGCCGAAATCAGGCCATACTGCATTCACATCATCGCGCAACTCGATCCAATTATATGTTGCGGTATCACCGTTCATATTGTCTATGAAGTGATAGCCATAATTGTCGGGACCGCCGTTACCGTCGAGAGTACCCTCACGAACAGCTCCGAACCGCTCGTTCAGCAGTTCGAACCGCGCTTTGGCATCCGCTGTAAACGGATTGCCCAGCTCGTA
>JAHIZR010000436.1 GCA_018814465.1 bacterium
GACATGCTCAGCAAGACGCTCGAACTTCCCGAACAGCTCGGGCGCGGTCTTGAATTAGGAACGAAGTTCTTCCGGAAATATCCGCATCCTCGTTTTGAGCATGTGGACTGGGTGGGTCTGGGCGGCAGCGCGGTTGCCGGTGATTTACTGCAGGGATTCGGCTTCGAGCCGCCGGAAGTCTTGCCGGAGATTCGCGTGCTGCGCTATCCGGGGCGGATTCGTCATCGCCGGATTTTATGCAGCTATTCGGGCAATACGGTGGAAACCCTCAGCGCCTTCGATGAAGCTCCCACGGATGATATCTGGTTTTGTATGGCCAGCGGCGGCAAATTGAAAAGGCTGGCGGCAGAGACTTGCATTCCTTTTCTCGAACTGCCGGAAGGCTATCCGCCGCGCGCGGCAGTCGGTTTTCCCCTCGGAGCGATGATCGCGATTCTTGGCGCGATGAATCGGCTTGAACACGATTCGCGTTTCGCGATTCCCTTCCAAGCGCTGCGGGAAGATGCAAAGACCTATCGCATTTTGAATCCGGCCGGGAATCCCGCGCTCGCCGAAGCGGTTCGTCTTGTAAACCACACTCCGGTAATCTATACCGTTGATGGCCGGTTAATGCCGGCGGTGGCTCTGCGCTTCCGGGCGCAGCTTGCCGAGAATTCCAAAGTCTGGTCGCATAGCGCGGAGTTACCCGAGTTAGCGCACAACGAAGTCGAATCCCTCGAATTCCTCTCCCAACTCGAACCCCGGCCACGTATCATTTTCCTCGGTAGTTGGGCATTTCAAGGCAAATTCGGAGATCCCCGCGTAGGGATCGAGACTATTCTGACGAAGAAGGGAGTGTCCTCGATACGCCTTGATCCGCTCGAGATGTGGGGTCAGCAGTCATCAAGGCTCGCAACAGGTTTGCGATTAATGTTTTTTCTTGATGCGGTCTCGATTTATTTGAGCTTACTAAGAGCGATTGATCCGCTGGAAATTCCTATGATTACGAAGCTTAAAGAAATGCTCGGATAAGCTTGCTAAAGACTTTGAAAATATGTAAGTTTATAGACTAACGTTAGTAGAAACAGCATAAGTCAAACAACCCGATTGAAAGCAATCATCCCCGTTGCCGGAGTGGGTTCCCGCCTTCGGCCCCATACCTTCACCCTCCCCAAAGTTCTCCTTAACGTAGCCGGCAAGCCGATTCTGGGTCATATTCTTGACCACCTGGTGGAATCCGGCGTGACCAGTCTCAGTCTAATAGTTGGCCCTATGGGCGACCTGATCGAACGTTACGTCCGTGAGAACTACGACATCCCCTCTGAGTTCATCCTGCAAGCTCAGCCCAAAGGATTGGGCCATGCGGTCTCGTTGGGCTTGACGAAGGAAGACAAGGAGGTCCTCGTTATTCTGGGCGACACCGTCTTCGATCTGGATCTGAAAAACGTTCTGAAGAACGCTCGAACCTCCTGTATCGGTGTCAAGGAAGTGGAAGATCCGCGGCGTTTCGGAGTTGTTGAAACTCGCGGCGATCAGGTGGTCCGGTTGGTGGAAAAGCCCGAGCATCCCAAATCCAATCTCGTCATTGTCGGCATCTATCTGATTCGCAATGCGCCGGCTCTCCGCAGCAGCATCGATCTCCTCTTCGAACGTGAACTCACGACTCGCGGTGAATACCAACTGACAGACGCTCTGCAATTGATGATCGAGCAGGGTGAAAAGATGTCCACCTTCCCCGTGAATGCGTGGCTCGATTGCGGCAAGCCTGAGACGATTCTGGCCACGAATCGTTATCTCTTGGACGGAGACGATTTCAAACTCCCGGAGCCCCGCGAAGGCGTGGTTTTCGTTCCTCCCGTCTACATCCATCCCGACACCGAACTCAGCCGCTGCATTATCGGCCCCTATGCCACCATCGGCAGTAAAGCGGTGGTGTCCGATGCGATGGTTCGTGATTCCATCTTGGGTGAGGGAGCCGTGGTGAAGAATGTTTTGATCGAGAAGTCGCTGGTCGGCAATAATGCGATCATCAAAGGCGACTTCCAGCAGTACAATGTCGGTGATTCCTCCGAAATTTCGTCCGTGTAGGATTGTGACAGAGTCTCGCACGCATAACAGATAGACAAACTTGAACCCTTAATTGACAAACCGAAGAGAACTATGAGCAACTTTGTTTTCTCCAGTGAATCAGTGAGTGAAGGTCATCCCGATAAGCTGGCGGATCAGATATCCGATGCGATGCTGGATGCGATTATCAAGGATGATCCCCATGCCCGTGTCGCGTGTGAGACCTTCGTTACAACAGGCTTGGCTTTGGTCGGCGGTGAGATCACGACTCACACTTACGTTGACGTCCCCGAATTGGTCCGCGGTGTGATTCGGGACATCGGTTATACCGACGCGGCTTATGGCATTGACGCGGGCACCTGCGCGGTCATTACGACCATTGACCGGCAGAGTCCCAACATCCGCGATGCGGTTGATAAGGACGGCGCCGGCGATCAGGGCATGATGTTCGGTTATGCCTGCAAGGAAACCGAAGAGATGATGCCAATGCCGATCGTCCTGGCTCACAAACTGATGTTCGAGCTGGCCATGCTGCGCCGTTCCGGCTAGTACCCTTGGCTGCGTCCCGATTCCAAATCGCAGGTATCCGTCCGCTATGTCGATAACAAGCCGAAAGAAATCACGGCGATTGTGGTTTCGACACAGCATTCGGAAGATATCGGTCGTCCCGATATCGAGAAAGAACTGACCAAGGACTTGCTGCCGCTGGTCATTCCGCAAAACATGATCGCGAAGAATTGCCGGATTCTGATTAATCCTTCCGGCAAGTTCGTCACCGGCGGACCGCACGGCGATACGGGACTGACGGGACGCAAAATTATCGTCGATACTTACGGCGGCTGGGTGCCTCACGGCGGCGGCGCGTTTTCCGGCAAGGATCCGACGAAGGTGGACCGCAGCGCCGCTTATGCGAGCCGCTGGATCGCCAAGAATGTCGTCGGCGCGGGATTGGCTGAACGCTGTATGATTCAGCTTGCCTATGCCATCGGCGAGAAAGATCCCGTCTCCATGATGGTGGATACCTTCGGCACCGGCAAGCTGGCCGACGAGGAAATCGAGAAGAAGATCCTGAAAGTATTCGATCTCTCCGTTCCCGCCATTTTGCGCGAGTTGAAGCTGCGCCGCCCGATCTATCGCGCGACCGCCAGTTATGGTCATTTTGGCCGCACCGGTGATGGCTTTACATGGGAAAATCTAGATAAAATTAACGAACTGGCATAAACATTATGATAACAACCGCAAAAAAGAAAAAAACCAACTCGGGCGCTAAATACCACGTCAAGGATATGTCTCTTGCCGCGAA
>JAHIZR010000437.1 GCA_018814465.1 bacterium
AGCAGCCAGTAGGCGACCCACGTGCGTCCGACGTGCAGCAGCGGAAACAGTCCGGCGGTCATCACGGCGAAAATCGTCATCGCCTCCGCCGAGCGGTTGATGGCGGTTCTCCACTTCTGCCGCAGCAAAAACAGAATCGCCGAAATCAGCGTTCCCGCGTGACCGATTCCGATCCAGAACACGAAGTCGGTGATATAGACGCCCCAGCCCACCGGATTGTTGAGACCGAGAATACCGAGACCCTGCTTTAACTGTGTGAATATAACATACGCTCCCAGCCCGAACATCATGTTAGAGATAATAAACGCGATCCACCACGTTCCGTTGGGCAGCCGCAGGGTCGGAGCGATGACATCATTCGAAACATCTTTCAGCCGGATGTTCTGGCTGAGCATTTCTTCCGCGACGGGCAGGCTCATGAGTGATGCCCTCCTGTCGCTGCTTCGTGCTGACCGTTACCCTGATGACTTTTGGAGTCCCATGGTCGCGGCGCACGGTTGCGAAGTTTCGTCCAGTAAGTAATGCTCGGCAGGGTGTTCAATTCCTGCAAGACGGTAAACGCCCGGGGGTCTTTCATATCAAGAGACACCTGACTCTCGGGATTATTCATATTGCCGAAATGAATCGCGTTGGTCGGACAACTCTGCTGGCAGGCGGTTTGGAAATCACTATCGCGCACCTCGCGCCCCATTTCCTTCGCCCGTTCCTTGCCTTCGCGAATCCGCTGCTGGCAGAAGGAGCATTTCTCCATCACACCCTTCTCGCGTACTGTCACATCGGGATTCAGCACAAGCTGCAAAGGCGACGGCTCATAAGCCGCGAAGGTATATTCATGGAAATTGAACCGCCGCACTTTATAGGGGCAGTTGTTCGCGCAGTATCTCGTTCCCACGCAGCGGTTGTAAACCTGCAGGTTCAAGCCTTCATCGCTGTGCACCGTTGCCAGCACCGGGCATACCGTCTCGCACGGCGCGTTTTCGCAGTGCTGACACAGCATCGGCTGATGCACGAATTCAGGATCACTTTCTTCGCCCGAATAATAGCGGTCGATGCGAATCCAGTGCATCTCCCGGCCCAACTGAATCTGACTCTTACCGACGACCGGAATATTATTTTCCACCGAGCATGCGCTGATGCAGGCATTGCAGCCGGTGCAGGAAGTGAGATCGATCGACATTCCCCACTTGTTGCCGGGGTACTCGTGTTTGTCCCACATCGACATCAGTTCATGCTTATGATGCGCGCCCGCGTGCGGATCCTTCAGGTATTCGTCGAAACTCGCGTCCTGCACGATGGGACGGCCTTCCAGATAGTTGTGTCCCTGCGTACAGGGCATCTCTTCCCATTCGCCCGTAGCTTCCAACGTGCAGTCGATCCCGCGTGTTTTCGCGCCCTGCTTTGTGACGCCGCACAGCAGAAAAGCGTTCGCGCCCAAGCCGTCCCCCACGCGTCCCACATGCTTGCGACCCCAGCCACTCTGAATGGTAACGACTTCATCGGCATCCCCCGGCTGAATATGCACCGGCAATGTATTGCGGCGCTCGTTCGCCTTGACGATGACGATATCGCCTTCCTTCAGCTTCAGCTCCGTCGCTGTTTTAGGAGACAAGCTTGCGTAGTTTGTCCACGCGATTCGCGAAACCGTATCGGGTGTTTCCAGCAGCCACGCGTTATTGGTATTGCCGTCTTCCTTTAATAAAGGCGAGGGCACAACCACCAGCTTCAAGCCGTTCCCAACGCGCTTCGGCGGCTTTATGTCAGTCAACGCATTCAAGGAAAACTCACGGGCAGTAGTCTCGACATTCCTGCGATCCAGCACACCGTCGCGCAGCGCGCTGGTCCAGAAATAATCGAACGGTGCATCGTATTTGTCCAGTCCATAGATATCGCGCTGCCAGGTGTCCGTTAAGAATTCGTGCCAGCCGCCTTGGAACTTGCCTAAGTCTCCGGTTTCCGCGGCTTGTGCGAACTTGATCAATGACTCTTCGCTGGCGCGGCAATCATGCAGCGGATAGATCGACGGCTGCGTCAGGCCGAACAGCCCCTTTTGCACTTCCGAGTCGCCCCAGTTCTCCAGCCAATGCACCGTCGGCAGAATGTAATTGCCTAAGATCGAAGTTTCGTCCGCGCGGTCGCCAAAACTGATCACCGTCGGGACTTTCTCCAGCATCTCCGCGAACTGTGCTTCTCGCGGCAATGAATACACCGGATTGGTTCCCCATACAATCAGCACCTTGACCTGTCCGGCATCCATCTCTTCGATCAGCGTCAGTATGTCATTCAAATTGCCTTGCGATTGATTTGAAGGAGCCGCAGTGCCGTCGATGGTCTTGCCCTCATTGCCCAGCATGCTGTTAAGCAAGTTGACAGCGATCTGCAGACTTTCGGATTCTCCGCCGAACACAATTGATTCGCCGCGATGCCGCCAAAGCTCCTGCGCGATGCGCGCGATGGTGCCTTCCGGCAATCCCTCTTTCCCTTCGACGCTGCGTGCCGCATAGGTTCGCGTGCTGTCGGCGATCTCCATCGCTCCGCCGCATTCGCTATGTCCCGCCATGGCCAGCTCATTGGCGATCGCCATCGCGATTTCAAAACCCGCGTGCGGTTGAATCCGGAAGCGCTCATCGGCGCTGGCTCCGGTAAATGTCACATTCGCATCGAACACGACCAGCTTATTCAGCTTGCCATCGCGCACCTTGCGGTTTTTACCGAAACCGACTTGCCACTCCGTCGCCGAGTAGCCGCTGCCGAGTGGATCGCTCTCGAAGCACAGCAAGTATTCGGCCTTATCCACCTGATAAGCAGGCAGAACTTTGCGCCCGTAGCATTTCTGCTGCATATTCCGGCTGACTTCATGCGTCCAGGCGTCATACATGATATGCCGTGTACCCGGAAAAGCGCGCTTGAAATCTTCGATCACGCGCTTGCGCGCCGGACCGTGAATTGTTCCCGTCAGCAGCACGATCTGTCCCGCGGCCTGCTTGAGTAACTCGGCGATTTCCGCATCCGCCGCCGCCCA
>JAHIZR010000438.1 GCA_018814465.1 bacterium
GCCGTTTGTCCGGTAATTCGGCGCAGGCTTGCTTTGAGGATATTCTTCGCGAAGCGAAAGAGGATCAGAATCTGATCTTGTGCCGCGAATTGGTCGAGCGAATATCCTCTGACGACGCTTGCCTGGATGAGTGGATCCGCAAATCAGTGGAGAAATGGGATCTCGGTCGTCTGGCCGTGATCGATCTGATTATTTTGCGAATGGCGATCGCCGAATTCCTGTATTTTGACGATATTCCTTATAAAGTCACGATCAATGAAGCGATCGAGTTGGCGAAGCGGTACTCAACCACACAAAGTGGCCGGTTCGTGAACGGCATTCTGGATGCCGTATCAGTAGAAATAAAGAAAACGGCCGGGTCTGCAAAGTCATCGGCAGAGGTGCATCCTCGGTGAAGATAGCTCTCATCTCAGATATTCATGCGAATATTGACGCTCTTGAGACGATGCTGAAGAGGCTGGAGTCCGAGCGTATCGACAAGATGGTATGCCTTGGAGATATTGTCGGGTATGGAGCCCAGCCTGAAGAATGCGTCACATTGGTCCGCCAGCACTGTGATGTTTGCATTATGGGAAACCACGATGCGGCGCTGGCAGGGATCATTCAGCTTCAATACTTCAATGCCTATGCGCGTTCGGCCATCGAGTGGAGCCTGAAGGTGGTGTCCGATGACAATATGGAGTATCTGAAGGAGTTGCCGATGACTCATGAGATCGAGGATGTGCTGCTCGTTCATGCGACGCCGAAGGATCCGGCCGCTTGGAATTACGTGCATACAATCGAAGATGCGATTCCGAATTTCGAGGCGATGAATCCGGCGACAGCCTGTTTCATCGGTCATTCGCACCTTCCGGTCAGATTCGAGAGTGAAGACAAATCACAGATGATCGTCAATGTGGGTTCGATCGGTCAGCCTCGCGACCGCGACCCGCGAACATCCTGTGGATTGTATGATACGGTGACTCGCGAATTCATGTGGATTCGCGAGAGCTACGATGTTCAGCGAGCGGCGCAGCGGATTCGTGATGCGGGGCTGCCCGAATTCCTCGCATCAAGGTTGTTTATCGGAATGTAAAAGTCTCTCGCTTCCGCGATATAATGATACATCAAAAGGCGGACGGGCTCGTCCGCCTTCCTGCTATAAATGCGAACTTAACAAACAGACTTCACTCGTATGTTCGACAAAACACTTGCAAAACTGTTCGGTACGAAACATGACCGCAGCGCCAAGAAGCTCAATCCGATTATCGCGGAGATAAACCGGATCGAAGCGGAGTATCAATCGCTGTCGGATGATGAACTCAAGGCGAAAACCCCTGAGTTCAAGGAGCGGTTGACCAAGGGCGAGACCGTGGATGATATTCTTCCCGAGGCTTTTGCCGCGGTCAAGAATACCTGCCGCCGGCTTTACGGGAAGGATTTTGAAGTGCGCGGACATATTCAGCGCTGGGAAATGATCCCCTACGATGTGCAGATTATCGGCGGAATCATTTTGCATCAGGGGAAGGTAGCCGAAATGGCGACCGGTGAAGGGAAAACGCTCGTGGCGGCTTTTCCGCTCTATCTGAATGCGTTGGAAGGGAAGGGCTGTCATCTCGTTACGGTCAACGATTATCTGGCGCAGCGTGACGCCGAGTGGATGGGCGTGATCTATAAGTTTCTGGGGCTGACGGTGGGAGTCATTATCTCGGATCAGCCTCCTCATATCCGGCGCGAGCAGTATGCATGTGATATTTCCTACGGAACCAACAATGAGTTCGGTTTCGACTATTTGCGCGATAACATGTCTTTGAGCCTGCAGGGGGTTGTTCAGCGGGGGCATCATTATGCGATCGTGGACGAGGTGGACAGTGTTCTGATCGACGAAGCCCGCACGCCGCTGATTATTTCCGGGCCCGTGGAGCATTCGACGCAGCGCTATCAGGAGATGAAGCCTTCCGTCAGCCAGTTGGTTAAACTTCAATCACAACTGGTCACGAGGCTGGCTGACGAGATTGAAGCGGGACTCAAGGATGAGAAGGCCGACCAGTATGAAATAGGCGAGAAGCTCCTGATGGGGCATCGCGGCTTTCCAAAGCACCGCCGCATGCTCAAACTGGCTCAGGAACCCTCGAATGTGCAGCTTCGTCAGCGGGTGGAGAATGACTATCTTCGCGAGAAAAAGCTGCACGAGCTGGATGAGCGGCTCTACTTTTCCGTTGATGAACGTTCGCACATCGCCGATCTTACCGATCAAGGGCGCATCCAGCTTACGAAGTATCACGGCGGCGATCCGGACTTGTTTATTTTGCCGGATTTGCCGGATGAATTCGCTCAAATCGATGCGAATGCCTCGCTGACGCCCGAGCAGAAGGCGGAGGCCAAAGCACAGGCTCAGGATACCTATGCGAAACGCAGCGAGCGCGTCCAGAATGTCTCGCAATTGCTGCGGGCGTATACGCTGTATGAGAAGGATGTCGAGTACGTGGTGCAGGACGATAAAGTGCAGATCGTGGATGAATTCACGGGGCGAATTCTTTCGGGCCGGCGCTATTCGGATGGTCTCCATCAGGCAATCGAGGCCAAAGAGGGAGTGCGTATCGAAGGGGAAACGCAGACGATTGCGACGATCACGCTCCAGAATTATTTCAGATTGTATAAGAAGCTGGCGGGGATGACGGGTACCGCTGAGACCGAAGAAGGGGAATTCTACGACATCTATAAGCTCGAAGTCAATGTCATTCCGACCAATGAGCCCATTCGCCGAATGGACAAGCAGGATCAGGTCTTTCGCACCAAGCGGGAAAAGTACAATGCCGCGGTCGATAAGATCGCCGAACTCCAACAGCAGCGGCGTCCGGTGCTTGTGGGCACGGCAAGCGTGGATACCTCTGAGATACTGTCTCGCATGCTGCGTCGAAAAGGGATCAAACACAATGTTCTGAATGCGAAGCAGCATCAGAGCGAAGCCGAGATTGTCGCTAATGCCGGACAGCCGGGCGCGGTTACCATTGCGACCAACATGGCAGGCCGTGGTACGGACATCAAGCTGGGACAAGGCGTGGTTAACTGGGAAGGGGAAGTCGGAGATAAGTCCGAAGCGTCGGGCGGTCTTTTTATTCTCGGAACTGAACGGCATGAATCGCGCCGCATTGATCGCCAGTTACGCGGGCGCGCGGGTCGTCAGGGAGATCCCGGTGAGAGTATCTTTTTTCTAAGCCTCGAGGACGATCTGATGCGTCTCTTCGGATCGGAGAGAATATCGCGAGTGATGGACCGTTTGGGAGTGAAAGAGGGTGAGGTTATCACCCATCCCTGGATCACCAAATCAATCGAACGCGCCCAGAAAAAGGTAGAGGCACACAACTTCGGGATTCGAAAACACCTGCTTGAGTATGACGATGTCATGAATCAGCAGCGAACAGTCGTCTATTCGAGAAGAAACATTGCTTTGCGAGGAGAGGATCCGACTCCTCTTGTCAAAGAAATGACAGAGGACTACCTTGATTTTCTGCTTGAGAAGCATGCGGACAAGGAGGCAGGATCTGCCGGGGTAAATCTTGTAGGGTTGGCCGAAGACCTCATGCGAACATTCCTTGTTGATATCTCAAGGGACGAGCAATTGAAAGGCATGTCTGAGGATCAATTGCATTCTCACCTTATTGAGAAGATTGAGGAAGCGTTCGGATTTCGCCGTAACTTGTTGGGCGAAGAGATGTTGCGAGAGCTTGAGCGATATGCCATATTACGTGTTATAGATGTGAAATGGAAAGACCATCTCTACGCGATGGATGGATTGAAAGAGGGTGTGGGTCTGCGCGCATTCGGACAAAAGAATCCTCTGATCGAGTACAAGAAAGAGGGTTTTGGACTTTTCCAGGAGATGTTGGATAATGTTAATGCGGATGCTTTACGATTGATCTACCGCGCGCAGCCGGTGCAGCAGGCTGAGCAGCGCATAGAACAGCCCGCAACCCGTACTCCAGCCTTAAGTTACTCTCATGCGGAGTCCGCCGGTATGGCGTACTCGAGTACGGCTGCAGCACAGGGTCAAGTGAACCTGAATGCGCCTCCTCAAGCGGGTTCACAAGCGGGGAAAGCGCAGCCGATTCGCGTAGGCCCTAAAGTCGGTCGAAACGATCCTTGTCCTTGCGGAAGTGGCAAGAAATACAAGAAATGCCACGGGATTGGGAGATAATAGGAATCACTTGCCAAACTCTTGCATTGCATCGTTATTTTCATTAACTTGACCGCAGAAACAATGAGATCGCGGGCTTTGAAACCGTGCAGACTTGTCGGACTGACTTGAACTATTGCACAGTCAGAATGGAACCATTTTGATTCCCAAGTGGTAAAGAGAAGGGTTGCACATGGACCATAGAATAGTTGAGATTATTATGTATGTTATCGGCGAGATTCATTCTCGTCGAGTGAGTTTGGATAAGATTGGTGGAATATCGGATGATTTACTGCGGCGGGGTTTTTCACAGCGGGAAGTAGCCAGAGCTTTCTCGGTATTCACATACCGCATGACTTTGGACTATGAACCGGTTGAGATTCGTGAACCGTTAGGCGAGTTCGCGCATCGTGTTCTGCACGAGATTGAGCGCCAATACATCGGTACGGAGGTTCACGGATATCTATTGCAGCTGCTTCACATGGGCGTGCTGTCGCATGCCGATCTCGAAGAACTGCTTGAACGCTGTATGATGTCATCCAACACAGCCGGTGACGGAGAAGAAGAGGTGAAGATGCTGGTGGCAACTTACCTCTGCGAGCGGGACATGCTCAATATTGACAATTTGATTGCTCCCATCAACTCCCGACCGGCACCCGAGTTTGTTCATTGAGGCACTTTCGACGTTCTGCGCCTCACATTTTTTCGAAACTATCTACGTATTATCACAAGGTTAC